>NZ_CP110820.1:612500-912500 GCF_034359465.1 Candidatus Bandiella woodruffii
AATCTCGGTTGATTTCTTTTCCTCCAGGTACTAAGATATTTCAGTTCCCTGGGTTCGCTTTTTAGGACTATGTGTTCATCCTAAAATATCAAGTAAACTTGATGAGTTTCCTCATTCGGAAATCCACGAATTAACGGTTATTGGCACCTACTCGTGGCTTATCGCAGCCTATTACGTCCTTCATCGCCTTCTGTTGCCTAGGCATCCACCAAATACTCTTTTTATAATTTTGCTATTACAAATAGCGCATATAGAGCAATTTTTGTCTCAGCTTGTTGTTTTTTTATTTTAAACAATATCTTATTTACGTTTCAAAGAAATCAGTAAGCCAAGTTATACGTAAAATTTACCACCCCGTCAACAACTATTTTATCATTTTGCAAAAAAATATCTCCCCACTCATTTGCCCGCATTAGAAGCGTGTTTCATTGCGTATAAAATCTAGATTGCACACCAATCAAATGAAATAGGGGGTTGAATTTATACTAAACTTATGTACTACTCATTTGCGGAAGCAAATGTATAATATTTATTGAGAAATTGGGTTGTGTTACTGTTTGGGGTGGCGTAATATTCAGCGTTGGAAGGCTTCTATTTAACATGATATAGGAAGAAATATGACTCATAATCTAAATGCTCTTAACAGAAATCAGAGAGAAGCCGTAGCTCTCCTCTCGATCGGCACCTTTCTTGAATATTTTGACTTGATGTTGTATATTCACATGGCTGTTCTTCTGAATGGACTGTTTTTCTCGCAGGACAACCCTTTAACAAATCAATTACTAACTACCTTCACCTTCTGCTCAACCTATATTATGAGGCCAGTTGGAGGTTTTGTCATTGGACAAATTGGTGATCGTTTTGGAAGAAAAGTTACGATCGTTTTAACAACTGGTGTGATGGCTGGTACTTGCATTACTATGGCGACCCTAGGTACTTATGCAGAAATAGGTATCATGGCAACTATTGTGGTCATGATATGCAGGATGTTGCAGGGATTTTCTTCTATGGGTGAAATTGTGGGAGCACAGCTCTATTTAACAGAAAGCCTGAAGCGACCTCACAATTATACAGCTTGCGGCATGGTTGAGATTGGTTGGCAAACTGGCTCACTATTAGCATTGTTTATTGCTTTAGTAGCAACTTCTGGATATATAGATTGGCGTATCGCATTTTGGATAGGTGGACTGATAGCCATAATCGGGATTACTGCAAGAACAAAGCTAAGGGAAACTCCAGAATTTGTGGATTACAAACGTAGAATGAAGATTAAGCTGGAGATCAACAGACAAAATCCAACTATTATAAAAAATGACCAACTTTACAAGGAGAGAATTGATAAAAAAGCTGTTTTAGCATTTTTTTTAGTTCACTCTCTTCAGTCATCCTCCTTCTTTATTATATTTGTATTTATGGGGAGTTTTATGAAAGGGGAGTGTTGCCATAAGATAGATAAGATGCTAAAATGAATATAGCGAGCAACAAAGAAAATAGAAATATGAATACAGAGTGTAAAAAATGCAGTAGCAGTAAATACGTTAAGAATGGTAATATTAGGGGTATGCAAAGGTATAAATGCAAAGAGTGTGGATGTAATTTTACAAACACTAAATTAAGAGGCTGTTCGCCAGAGATGAAGGCTCTGGCAGTGTTATTGTACAGCATGGGAAAAAGTAGCTTTAGATGGCTAGGGAAATTATTTAAAGTAGCTCATACTAGCGTATATAAGTGGATAATACTGTATGCTAAAAAGATACCAAGACCAACAGTGCCGGAAGAATTGAGAGAAGTTGAAATAGATGAGATGTGGCATTTTGTAGATTCAAAAAAACAAATTATGGATATGGAAAGCCTATAGTAGGGAGCTCAAGAGAGTTGTTGCCTGGGTGGTTGGTAAGCGTAACGTTACAACCTTTAGAAAATTGTGGAAAATCATAAGTAGAGATAATTGCAGTTATTACACAGACGATTGGTCTGTTTATTCAGAGGTTATACCTCGCCATCAACATGTTGTTGGCAAACAACATACACTCTCAATTGAGTCCAATAACTCAAACACAAGGCACAGAATTGCAAGAATGACCAGAAAAACAAAGGTAGTTTCAAAATCTGAAGAAGTTGTCGATCTTACGATTAAGCTCTGGGTACATTTTGAGGATAACAATAATTTCCTAAGTGAGCAGGGCAATTTTATATCTATCTTTGGCTAACACTCTGCTGATTTAAACCGTAAAATGATTAAGTTTACCAAAAATTACCTATTACGGGAGCGTTGAAAGATAAAATAAGGATAAATGTGATGGTTTGATTTAAGGAAGTTTGGACCATGGTCTAGATAGTGTCGTCATGAGATTTGTGGTATAATATGAAAGAAAAGATAAATCAGGAGTAAAAATGGATTTAGGGCTACATAGGCATGATATAACAGATAATATGTGGGATTTGATAAAGGATCATTTGCCAGGAAGGGAAGGTACGTGGGGAGGTTTGGCACATAATAACAGAAGATTCATTAACGCAGTATTTTGGATATTAAGAACAGGTTCTCCCTGGAGAGATTTGCCTTCAGAATATGGAGGATGGAAAAATACACATAAAAGATTTTGCAGATGGAGAGACAAAAGGATATGGGAGGCTTTATTGGAGATATTTGTGAAAGAACCTGATATGGAATGGTTAATGATAGACGCAAGTCATAGTAAAGTGCATCCACATGCTTCAGGTGCAAAAGGCGGCAATCAAGATATGAGTCGTACAAAAGGGGGCTCAATACAAAGATTCACCTTGCCTTGGATTCACATGGTATGCCACTCAAAGTTATTATCACAAAAGGCTCAGAAGCTGATTGCAAGCAGGCTGTTAATCTTATTGAAGAGATGAAAGCTGAGTACTTACTAGCCGACAGAGGGTACGATGTTAATTACATAATTGACCATGCCCAAGAATTGGGCATGAGAGTTGTTATTCCTCCTAAAAAGAACAGAATCACCCAGAGAAAATACAATAAAGATTTATATAAAATAAGGCATATTGTAGAAAACACCTTTCTTCATCTTAAAAGATGGAGGGGAATTGCAACCAGATATGCTAAAAATTCAGCTTCTTTCCTTGCCGCAATTCAGATTAGATGCTTATCTCTTTGGCTTAAAATCTCATGACGACATTATCTAGTCTTGTGGCTTGCTGTGATGAATCCAGGAACACCACTCCCTAAAGAAGTATACCAATCATTAGAGGTTGAACCACACCCCCAATTTAGAGGTCCTCCAGGACACGTATATTCTAAAGAAAACTTTTAGTTGTATTGTTTATTGTTATCTCCATAAAATACCTATATATAATACAGTTAGTTTCATTAATAAGATGGCATCAATAGCCACTTGGTACGATATTATAGCACTAAAGCTCCAAAATGCAACTCAAAATTGTGCAAAAGATTGTTTTTGTGAAATAAAATTAATATCGAATGCCTTGGAATATATTTTGGTTCTTATATTAAACTTCGCCAAGCAATACAGTATAAGGAGGTTTTTCGAACCATACACATGTTTCAGATTTTGATACAATGTGCTTATCTGTCAATTTATAGTAGCAATCTTTCATAACCATCGCTACATAAAATCTTGAGATTGTAGCCTTTGCATTGCAATCTTTGAGCCATTCTAACAGAAACAAATTTGTCACGGCTTTTACTTACTGCTATATCAATAATTTGATACCAGTTTTGGTCCACAGCAAGCTATACACATTTTGTTTTTTTGATAATAAGTGAATAACTCACATCATTATTGAAGCATATAAACTGGCTAATACACTCTTTTCTGAGGAGGGAAAAACTCCACTTCATTTGTCAGAGTTGACCTGGATACCTCCCTATAATCAATACTGACACTGCCAGACTCTTGATCGACTTTAACCAAGCTATGTTTCATCCAATGCTCATCATCTCTCATTGGATAATCCTCCCTCGCATGTGCACCTCTAGACTCTTTTCTGTTATGCGCTGCTTGTATTGTTGCTACTGCTTGGCCCCTTAAATTATCCAATTCCAATGCTTCGACTAAATCACTATTCCAAATCATGCTTCTATCAGAAATCCCGATTTGCTTATATAACTTGTAGTTTTCCGTCATTTGCTCCACCCCTTCTTTGAGCGATTTCTCTGTACGGAAAACGCTGGCGTGTTTCTGCATAATCTTTTGCATATCCAATCTTATTTTAGCTGTTGAAAGTTCACCAGATGAATGACGAATACCATCAAATCGATCCAAAGCTCTCTCTATTTGAGCATCCTTCACAACCTGTTTTTTAGCACCTGGCTTAATTATTTCAGCAGCCCTAATTGCAGCAGCCCTTCCAAACACTACTAAATCCAAGAGTGAGTTTGAACCCAACCTGTTTGCACCATGTACAGATACACATGCAGCTTCGCCAATTGCCATTAATCCCTTCACCACTTCAACATCACTGCCGTCCTTTCTCACCACTTCTCCATGGTAGTTGGTTGGTATCCCACCCATATTATAATGAACCGTTGGAAGCACTGGTATTGGTTGTTTTGTTACATCTACACCTGCAAATATTTTCGCTGTTTCAGAGATTCCCGGCAGTCTTTGATGTATTACATCTGGGTCTAAATGAGATAGAACCAAATTAATATACTCACCGTCATTACCACACCCCCTGCCTTCTCTTATCTCCATTGTCATTGCTCTACTAACAACATCTCTGGATGCTAAATCCTTTACAGATGGTGCATAGCGCTCCATAAATCTTTCACCATCTTTGTTGACCAAATATCCACCTTCACCTCTTACGCCCTCGGTAATCAGGCACCCAGCACCATACACACCAGTTGGATGAAATTGAACAAATTCCATATCTTCAAGCGCCAAACCAGAACGCAGAACCATACCACCACCGTCTCCTGTGCAAGTATGTGCCGATGTGGCAGAAAAATATGTTCTCCCATAGCCACCAGTTGCAAGAACAACCAAATTGGCACTAAACTTATGTAATGTACCATCTTCCAAAGAGTATGCAAGCACACCTATAAAATCGCCATCATCGTTTTGAATTAAGTCTGTTGTAAAATACTCAATAAAAAACTCCGCTTCAGCTTTTAAACACTGTTGGTATAAAGTATGCAAAATTGCATGCCCAGTTCTATCCGCTGCAGCACATGTCCTCTGTGCAGGTGCACCTTTGCCGTACTCAGTTGTCATACCACCAAATGGTCTTTGATATATCTGCCCCGTCTGTGTTCTTGAAAACGGCACACCGTAATGCTCTAATTCAATTATGGCTTTTGCAGCATTTTTGCACATATATTCAATGGCATCCTGATCACCCAGCCAATCAGAACCCTTCACAGTATCATACATATGCCAACGCCAATCATCCTTGCCCATATTCCCCAAAGATGCGCTAATGCCTCCTTGAGCAGCCACAGTATGACTTCTAGTTGGAAACACTTTTGTGATGCACGCTGTTTTTAGATTTTGTTCTGCCATGCCAAGAGTTGCCCTAAGACCAGCTCCGCCAGCCCCAACAACTATCACATCATATTCGTGCTCAATTATATTATAGGATTTCATTTTATTTTAAACCGGAAAAATATCTGAATAATAAGTGGTAGAAAGTCAAATTAGCAACCGTAACAGCACATGTAAATACACATACCACAAATAGTAACTTACGTATTATTTTATATAAGACACCGCAACTTATGTAGTCTTTCATAATATCGTCCATACCCAAAAATCCATGATACAAAGATGCCAGCACAAATACTATAATTAACGTAAAGTTCACTGGGTGTGCCAAAAACAAAACCATGTCATCAGAACCGGAATGATGAACAAACTGGACAATACTAAACAACAACCAACAAAAAATGGGTATTAATACTAATGCAGTGCACCTTTGCCATATAAAATGCATCGTGGGAGATTTAGTATTTGTACCCTTATAGTTTTTAGAACCCATAACAATCTCCAAAAACAATTGCATGCCAAAAAACATAGGTAATAATCACAGAGCAAGCAATAGTAAGCCATCCGGTAAAATTAACAACCCTCAGTTCCATTCCTTTCCCCGCATCCCAAAACAAATACCTAATCCCTGCACATAAGTGGTAAAAAAGGCAGTAACTCCACATTATCATTACTGCAAAAAAGAATTTGTTTTCGGTGATGTAAACGAGTATGCCTTTTATCTGTTGAATATTTGCCGCTTTGAAGGAGCAAATATTTAAAGTCCATAATATTGCAATTAACCCCAGGAACAGACCAAAACCTGTCATCCTATGCATAATTGAAAGTACAGAGGTTATTTGTGGTCTATAGATCGTTAGGTGGGGGGACAAAGGTCTTTCCTTGTTCATCATCTATAAAATCATAATTTAGCATATAGAAAGCCATGATAACGGTTTTTTACGCTTATTCAAGCATATTTTTACGCCTCAGTGGTTTAGATATGAGGAAGAACCGTTTTTAAGTTTATTTTGCCATGTGGGAGTAGCCTTGCCCTCATTTGGATTACTCCATTTGCTATCATCATCCAACACATTTTTTCTCTCCCCTTTTAATTGACTTTTATCCAATTGAAACAACTCCTCCTGTTGTTTCTTGCTCAACTGGCTTTTTCCCTGGCTTGAAAACAAATAATCCGTCATTTTACCATCTTTGAACTCTATTACATCATATGCTTCAATTTTATTACCATCCTTCCCCACTCTTGGGATACTAATACAACATGTCGCTCTTTTATCCACTATATCCTGCATGTTAAACTCCAAGCCATCACCATCCATCTTAAATTTCAGCTCCACATCGTTTAGCTTATATGAATTATAATTCTCACTGGGTTTTATTTCATTTTTAGAAACCTCATTATGTACTTTTTTGATCAACTCCTCTCTTTCATTGATTATATCTTGAGGCATAGTGACGTCTTTAACGTGCTTGGATAATAAGTATCTTTTGCCTGTATAATCAACCATCTTCGACTGCTTTTTTCCCTCTGACATTTCCCCACCAATATTTAAAACCGCCCTCACATGCTCATCCAGAATTCTCCTAAACAAAGTTTTATCTGCAACAACAAATTTTTTGCTTCCTTGTTTCTCTTCGTTTATGTCTGATGGTATTTTGTTATTAACGTTGGGGCTATACGAATAGCTTAAGATATCATTTGCAATTTCGAAGGATTTAGCGCCAACACCAACTTCTTTGTGCTCTGGTCTATCTGGTTTGTATTCATGGCTATACACATTTTCTATAACTTCTGAATTTGAATTAATAGTATTAGTGTCTATATCATTAACAACTTCTCTACTCTGTATATCCACGGACTTCATTTCCTTAACATCATCCGGCCCAACTTGCATGTCTTTAAAATTTTGTAGGTCAGTTTGAATATCTATCCCAACTCCCTCCGGGAGTGTTGCCATAAGATAGATAAGATGCTAAAATGAATATAGCGAGCAACAAAGAAAATAGAGATATGAATACAGAGTGTAAAAAATGCAGTAGCAGTAAATACGTTAAGAATGGTAATATTAGGGGTATGCAAAGGTATAAATGCAAAGAGTGTGGATGTAATTTTACAAGCACTAAATTAAGAGGCTGTTCGCCAGAGATGAAGGCTCTGGCAGTGTTATTGTACAGCATGAGAAAAAGTAGCTTTAGATGGCTAGGGAAATTATTTAAAGTAGCTCATACTAGCGTATATAAGTGGATAATACTGTATGCTAAAAAGATACCAAGACCAATAGTGCCGGAAGAATTGAGAGAAGTTGAAATAGATGAGATGTGGCATTTTGTAGATTCAAAAAAACAAATTATGGATATGGAAAGCCTATAGTAGGGAGCTCAAGAGAGTTGTTGCCTGGGTGGTTGGTAAGCGTAACGTTACAACCTTTAGAAAATTGTGGAAAATCATAAGTAGAGATAATTGCAGTTATTACACAGACGATTGGTCTGTTTATTCAGAGGTTATACCTCGCCATCAACATGTTGTTGGCAAACAACATACACTCTCAATTGAGTCCAATAACTCAAACACAAGGCACAGAATTGCAAGAATGACCAGAAAAACAAAGGTAGTTTCAAAATCTGAAGAAGTTGTCGATCTTACGATTAAGCTCTGGGTACATTTTGAGGATAACAATAATTTCCTAAGTGAGCAGGGCAATTTTATATCTATCTTTGGCTAACACTCTGCTTTGTTTTTATTGTCTACATAAAGCCCATAAAAGTCTATGGGTGAAATATATAGCGGCAGATATCCACCATCTCTTGTAACATCAGATATAATCCTTCTCACATAAGGGAAGATAATGTTTGGGCACTCCACAAAAATGACCTTATCTCTATCCTCTTGCTCAGGTTCAAGAGAAACTACACCGGCATACTTTAAATCTATAAGAAACTGTATTTCACCCTGTATTTCTGACCTCACTTGCACTCCCAAAACCACTTCGTATGTATCATCTTGTATATTACGGGCCCCAATATCAATTGAAACATCTATTTCCGGCTTCTCTTCATACATAAAACTGTAAGGAGCTTTTGGGTTTTCAAAGGACAGGTCCTTTATATATTGGGCATTGATTACTAAATTACCGCTTATTTTAGCTTCAGGTTTTTTCGACATGCAAAAATGTTTAATTAAATTTTAAAATTTCATGTTACAATGTATAACAAATTAACTTGCAGAATACAAAGGTAATATGTATTACAATAGTGAAAATAAAGAAGCAATATAACACAAGAATGATGGAATTAATTTTTTTTGCAGCAATTGCTGCATTTGTAGTTTATAGGCTCTTTGCCACGTTGGGCAGGGAGGAAGGATTTGACATAAAAAAGATACTTGAATCTGGCTTTGCTGCAGGAAAGGACCAAAAAACTCAAGAAAATAAAAATAGTAACGCTCAGGATGCAAATTTTGAGGTTATTTCAAAGATAGAAGCAGCTTTGTCAGACAATGTCAGGCAAGAACTTGATAAAATCAAACAAAAGGAAACATTTGATGTTAAAACTTTCATAGACACTGTAAAAACGGTGTTTGAGATAGTATTAAACGCTTTTTATAAAAACGGTGTAGAGGCGCTAAAAGAATTGTTATCATCACAACTGTATTCGGAGTTCATTCATGAAATAGGTAAAAGACGTGATTCTGGTTTATTACACGAAGTAACACTAGTTGGGATCAAAGATGTGCAAATTTTAGATGTATCTGTTAAAGACAACATCGCTTCAATTAAAGTAAAGATAGAAAGTGACCAAATAAAAGTCATTAAAGACAAAGATCAAAAAATCATCACAGGAAGTGTTCATCAAATTCTTAGGTTATCTGACATTTGGACGTTCCAAAAGGATTTAACACAAAAAAATTACTGGGAATTGACAGAGACCAATTCAAAATGAAAAAAATATTACTGCTCTTTTTGTTACTAGCCATATGCTCTTGTTCAAGCGAATATAAAAAAAGGCGCTATAGCGTTAGAGAAGCAAGATTTGCAAAAGTTGAATATCATGAAATACTGGGATGGAATGCAGACCATCACTTAGTTAGCCTCAACACATTTGCAAATTCGTGCAAGGCGATTATGCAAAAAAAGGGTGGCAGTGCAATAAGCGGTTTGACTTCTTTAGGGGGTAAAGCCGATTCCTGGAAGGTGATTTGCGAGAACTTACAAAAAAATAAAATCACAACAAATACAGAGGCAAGGAAATTTTTTGAACGATGGTTTACTCCTTACAAAGTCTTAGACTCTCAGAATAGCGCTCTTGGTAAATTTACTGGTTATTATGAAATAGAGCTCAATGGCCATATACAAAAAACAAACAAGTATAAATATCCGGTGTACGCCCCTCCCCCAAATCTCACCGAACACAAAGGAAGGAGCCACTTATCACACACCGCCATAAACAATGGATCGTTAAGGGGGAAAAATTTGGAGTTCGTATGGGTTGATAACCATGCGAAGTTGAAATTTATGCACATTCAAGGCTCTGGCAGAATTAAATTAGCGACAGGACAATTAATGCGAGTGGGTTACGCAGGACAAAACGGGTTTGAATACAAATCTATTGGTCCCTATTTTAAAGAATACAACGCCAAAAATGTTAATTCTGCACTGGACATGATGGAATGGATTGAAAGAAACCCAAAGATTGGTAAAAAAATTATGGGAAAAAATCAATCTTATGTGTTTTTCAGAAAGATTGATGGACCGGGGCCAATTGGCGCGCAAGGAATTGCATTGACCCCAGAGCGTTCGGTTGCTATTGATAGAGGCATTTACCCTTATGGAACTCCAACTTGGGTTGATACATATTTACCAAGCACAAGGAATTACCTGCAAAGACACTACAGAAGATTGTTAATTGCCCAAGATACAGGGGGCGCAATAAAAGGTGCAATAAGGGGGGACATATTCTTCGGACATGGTTCAAGAGCTGAAGAAATGGCCTGTTATTTGAATAAAAAGGGTAAGATGTATGTGCTGTTCCCTAAAAATGTTAATGTCCCTAGCTTTTATCGAACATCATAGCTTACAAGCACACCTGACTTTTGACAGAGAGCTTGGAATATGAGTGAGGGGCATACAAAAGTATGTGACGAAATGCGAATTCCGAAATATTTTGAGGCCAATTTTTAAAGTTAGCAGAGTATATAGCAAGCAAAGATTCTGCGATATTAACTAAATGCTTGAACTTTGACAAAACGAAGCTACAATCGTGTATGTAATGTGGAGGTTAACGATGACAGTGTTACAAAACTTTAAAAACCTTTTTTCTAGGAGGAAATCTGGTCATCTTACTGAGTATGTTTATGAATATGATGATTCCTACTACGAACAGCTACTTAATTACGATGACTACTATAATGCATGCATGGAAGATAGGATATTATCATCTAACTCCAAAAGAATCAGAAATGTTTTTCCAGAAATACATCAAGTTATAGACATTGGGGTTGGCACCGAAAGTTCAGTGGAATCCAAAACTTGTAAGTTTTTGGGGTTGCTGAAGGAATTTCAAATCTACAGTGCAATAGATTTACATGAGGAATTTGCAAAATTGGTTGGTAGACAGGTGCTTAAACTTTTCCCCAAGATAGAATCTCGATATTATCAAGCGAACTTTTTGTCTAAATTAAGCGATATTAACGAACTTTTGGAAAGAGGTGAAAGAAATAACGTAATCACCTTTTTTGGTAGCACGCTAGGGAACTTAAGCAATCCTGACATAGATTTACTGATGGCTAATTTTCAGTCATTAACAAGTGAAGGGGACTACCTTGTTATGGGAATAGACTGCAACCAAGACCCTAGCACTTTAAATGCTGCTTATAACAATTATTGGTTAAAACAACTGACTTTAAACACAATGAGGTATTTAAAGGAAATCGCATGCTTGGATGATTTTGATCCAGAAGCATTTGATTTTGTCTATAATTGGAACACAAATAACAGAACAGTGGAGCTTGGTCTTAAGGCTCAGTCGGAGCAGCAAATTTCAATTGAAGGTGAGATTTTTACCATAAGAGTTGGTGATTACTTCCATATCATTAATTCAAAAAAATTTCTGATAAAAGAAATCGAGGAACTAATGCAAGTTAACAACTTTCAAATAATAGATTCATTAAAAGCAAGTGATGAGTTGCCAAACTACAGGCTGCTTATAGGAAGAAAACTATAGTGAAGCACATATTTGCAATTGGGCATCGCGCCATATGTAACACTGCTGACTTCAAAAATTAGCGTCGTCATTTTTGCGCTCTCGCATAACGTCTGGGTACCATTTGGGAGCGTTGAAAGATAAAATAAGGATAAATGTGATGGTTTGATTTAAGGAAGTTTGGACCATGGTCTAAAAAAATTAACAAAAAACTGGTTTCCCCAAGAATTCAAAAGATTTCTTTGAGGTGGGATATGGTAATTTTTAGCTTTTTATTGATTCTGCGAAGCGTGATTTTATGAGCTTACGCAGTAAGACCGTTAAACGTTTTAAATTAAAGCAGATAGCATTCATAAATTCAGCAAACTGATTTTTGGCAATTCCTATGTATCGCAATCGTTTATTATCTTGAGAAAACACCCTCTCAAACGGAGCCCTTATGGAAGTATAGTATCGATCAAGGTCAAAATTCTTTTGCTTCATATTGTTTTTCTTGATGGCGCAAAAATGAATACCTCTGCTTTTAGCTGCATTCTTTGCTGGTGCAACACAATACCCTTTGTCAGCATAAACTGCTCCACTATTTGGTAAAACATGCGCAACTCCCTTTGCATCGGTAACATTAGCAGGCGTTATAGCAACCTTGTTGATCATTCCGGATTGAATATCTACGCTTACATGTTTTTCTTATAGCCATACCAAAATTTACTACCACCCTTGCACCCTATTTTGGCTTGTTTATCATGTGCGACTTTAGGCAAGACTTCGTTGTTAAGTTTTTCATATTTTTGTTTTCTGGCTTCATCCCGCTCTTCCCATAAATTAGCTTTGGAGATCAAGTGACTTGCATCAACAAAAGTAAATACCTCGCTCATATATCCTTGAGATTTTAGTTGATCTCTAAAAATGGCAAAGATTTTTGATAACAAATTTGTTCCTATCTTTGAGCGGATTCTACTAAAAACGCTATAATCAGGTGTGGCTTCGGTTAAATCAAAATCACAAAACCACTTGGCTGCAACACTGTCACTCAAATATCTTTCTAGTTCACGATCTGACAAATCTTCCATAAACTGTAACAACAAGCATTTAAATAAACGTAAAACACCATATCCCTTATAATTAGCAGGAGATTCAATTCCCTTCAGCTCTTGCTCTGCTGCCCCAAAATTAAACAGCTCCTTAAATTTGCGATATTGATGCTCACTACCAACCAATTGATCCAAACATACCATTATTATTTGATGCGCTGATGACATTTTTCTCTTCTTTATTCTGTAATCCACTCCACTATACCTTTCTTTATTCCATCTTGCAACACTCCCCATTTGTACGCTCCTCATGCTCGGCACTCAACTCCTTACCAATTTTTAAAATACTTTGAGTATACTCATCTTAAAGTTATCTTTTGACGTTTAAATTATCATAGTTATATATCCTTATTTTTGGAGCATAAAAATTTCCTTTTAGCTTTCTCTTGGTTATGTTATACAAGCATATTGCTGATACTTGAATATAACAAACCTATGGAATCTAAAGTAGCTTTTACAAACATGCTCTGCTCTGGCGTCATTATGGATGTGATGAACGAGGAACAAGCAAAAATAGCGGAAAATGCTGGAGCTTGTGCAGTTATGGCATTGGAGCGAGTTCCTGCTTTGATAGTAAGAGACGGTGGTATTGCAAGGGCTAGTGACCCCGCGATGATAAAAAAAATTCAGAAAGCAGTATCCATTCCTGTGATGGCTAAATGCAGGATTGGACACACTGTTGAAGCAAGAATTTTGCAGGCTTTAGAAGTTGATTGTATAGATGAAAGCGAGGTATTGACCATTGCAGACCAAGAAGCTTATATTGATAAACACCAATTTTCGATCCCATTTGTATGTGGTTGCCGCAATTTAAGTGAAGCACTTCGTAGAATTAATGAGGGAGCAGCTCTAATCAGATGCAAAGGGAACGCTGGTACTGGGAACATAGTAGAAGCGGTTAAACACCTAAAAGCAGTCAAAAATGAAATTTTGCAGCTAAAAAACCTTACCTCGGCTGAAATAAAAGAGAAAGCCGAAATCATGGGGATCAAAGAGTCTCTATTGGGGTATGTTGTGAAAGAGCAAAAACTGCCAGTACCTTTTTTCGCTGCAGGCGGTGTTGCGACTCCCGCTGATGCAGCACTTTGTATGGAACTTGGTGCGGAGTCTGTATTTGTGGGGAGTGGTATATTTTTAAGTTCAAATCCTCAGAAAAGAGCAAGAGCTATAGTTGAAGCTGTGAACTTTTGGCGAGACCCTCAAAAACTAGCGGAAATATCCGAAGACCTAGGAGAGGGAATGAGGTGAAAACAATAGGGGTTATACTGTACCAAGGGGCCGGGCATCTCCACATGGATGCACTTGGAAAGTTGGGCTTCAATCCCACTCCTATATATGCTGAGACTAATTTAACCCAACTGGATGGTTTGATTTTGCCGGGTGGAGAAAGTTCGGTGCAATATGCTTATTGTTTAAACAACGGACTGGATGAGAAGATAAGAAAATATGCATCGTTAAAAAAACCTATACTTGGCACTTGTGCTGGAGCTATTTTACTATCCAAATATTCTTCTGAAAAAGTAAAGGGGTTTGGATTGATCGATGTAAACATTATTAGAAATTTCTATGGCAGACAGATTAAGAGTGCTACTGTCAGAACCGATTATGGTAACGAAGCAATATTTATTAGAGCTCCTAAATTTATAAATGTGAATTTATCTGATGTGGAAGTGATAGATAGCTACGCTAAACAACCAATATTCATCAAACAAAACAACATATATTGCACGACCTTTCACCCAGAACTTGGAAGGCTTGATCAGAACAATATAATATCAAAAATATATAGCGGGTTTTATAATTAACCTAGATTTTGCACAATAATTAAAACCACTACCCTGAACAGATATACCTCTAGTAAATCAAGAGTTGATGAAATTTATAGACGACAGAGAACTTGGAAAAGAGCGAGGAATACGAGTGATGAGCATGAGGAACGTACAAAAGTACGTGACGAAATGCGAAGTCCGAAGTATTTTGACGCCAATTTTTCAAGTTATCGGAGTATATACAACAGTAGGCTTTTTAATTTAATGAGAGGAGTTTTAAAGTCACAAATGGCATGGCTCGGGATTGTGCGCAAGCCATGCATCCATTTCGCCACATTAATAATTCTTCAAGTTAATTCGGTATATTAGTCATTCGAATTTGTTAGGAAGCAAAGATTTTACAACCTGATTAATGCACTGCCCCAGGCCAAGCCCCCTCCTATGGCAGATAATGCAATCAAGTCTCCTGTCTTTACTTTTGCGTCCTTGACGTAGCAATCTAAAGCCAAAGGAATAGAAGCTGCGGAAGTGTTGGCATGCTCGCTCACCATTGAGATTGCTTTGTCCATGTTTATTTCCAGCTTCTCTGCTACTGCTTTAATAATACGATAGTTGGCTTGATGTAACAACAGCCAGTCAAGATCATGAATACTTAGCTTATTTTTTTCCACTATTGATTTAATTGAATCAGACATTTTTATGACTGCGTGTCTAAAAACCTCACTACCAGCCATTCGAATTTTACTCTCCTTATTTTTTCTGGAAACGCCACCATCAACCATCAAAAACTCTTCGTATTGACCATCAGAATACAGTTTGATATCTAATATCCCATCATTTTTTTCCCCTTCCCGCTGTTCTAAAATTACGCAACCTGCTCCGTCACCAAATAGTACACATGTGTTCCGATCTTTCCAGTCGACTATTCTTGACATTACATCCGCCCCTATGACTGCAATCCTTTTGACTTGTTGCGCTTTTAGAAGAGAGTCTGCCACTTGCAGTGCATAGATAAAACCTGCACACACAGCCTGTATGTCAAAGGCAAAACCACCTCTCATGCCTATGTTATTCTGTACTCTAACAGCTGTTGCAGGGAATATCCTGTCTGGAGTTGTGGTTGCCACTATAATCGCGTCTAGGTAGTTGGGTGTGAGTTCCACGTGCGTTAGTGCATTTTTTAACGCCTCTGTAGCCAAATCTGAGGTATATTGCTGCTCAGGTGCTATATGTCTTTTTTTTATGCCAGTTCTTGTTGTGATCCATTCATCAGAAGTATCTACGGTTTTTGACAACTCATCGTTGGTCAAGAAATTTTCTGGTAGATAACTACCTATGCCTACAATTTTTGAGAAAATCATCTATTCTTTTAATCCTAAAATTTTCGCAGAAGTTTGCTTAATGATATCAACGAAATTTAGCCCCACTCCTTTTGCCTCAAATAACGCCAATTCTTCTGAGATTTTTGTGTTGATGTCATATTCCACTAATTGGTGAGCAGTTGAAATTGCGTTAACAATCCCGTCAACACTCGCCGATCCATGACTTTTTATGACAATTCCCTTCAAGCCCATAAACATAGCTCCATTGTTTGCATCAGGGCTTAGATGTTTGAATGACTTGCCAATGGATTGTTTTAAGACCAAACCTGCCAATTTAGCAATGACATTGCCCTTCTCTATCGAAGCTTTTACTAAATCAATACAAGCTCCAGCGGCTCCTTCTGAAGCTTTGAGAAATATGTTGCCAGAAAACCCATCAGTTACCAAAACATCAACTTTACCTTGAGCAACCTCATGACCTTCCACAAAGCCAACAAAATTTAATTCGGATTCTTCTAGAATTTTATAAGTCATTTGCTCTAGTTCCCTTCCCTTGCTTGTTTCACTTCCTACGTTCAATATACCAACTTTAGGATTTTCTTTTTGGAAAAGCGCCCTAGCAAAGCAACTGCCCATTAATGCGAATTGGAAAAGGTGAGTTTCGCTGCACTCAAGGTTTGCGCCCATATCCAATACTATGGTTTTATCTTTTTTCATGTTTGGGAATACTCCAGCTATAGCTGGCCTTTTGATATTTCCTATGGTGCCAAGTAACATCTTTGCAATCAACATAAGTGCCCCTGTATTCCCGCAGGAAACAACGGTGTGCGCTTGCCCGTTTTGCACCGCTTCAATTGCCTTTCTCATGCTGGAGTTTTTAC
Organism: Candidatus Bandiella woodruffii; assembly: GCF_034359465.1. Classification (NCBI taxonomy): domain Bacteria; kingdom Pseudomonadati; phylum Pseudomonadota; class Alphaproteobacteria; order Rickettsiales; family Candidatus Midichloriaceae; genus Candidatus Bandiella; species Candidatus Bandiella euplotis. Next base: position 629,257 of record NZ_CP110820.1, read on the forward strand.
CATTCCTCCAAGCTTCAGTGGGTTTGTCGTCATCAGAGATGGCTTCGTCACAATTTATTAGTTTATACCTATTTTTAGGCAGTTGATGCAGAATCACATATGGCAAAACATCCATTTTTTTGCCGTATATTTGGAAAAAAGTATCACCATTGGTGGCTAAAAACCTCCCAATAGCTTCAACAACAGCACTTGGCGAATTAGCACCTCCCATAGCGTCAATGCTAATCAAGATTTTTTGAGACATGAACAATTTTTAACTTTCTTTTGCAGCCGCTTCTGTCATGTCGCCTGACTTTTCCTCTTTCGGAGCCTTGGTTTTTACTATTTTCTTGCCGTTGTAATAGCCATCGGTTAAAGAAAGATGATGCGGTAATTTAGGCTCGCCTGTTACTGAATCATAAGCTATATTTATTTTCTGAATGCCATCATGAGACCTTCTCATGTTTCTCTTGGATTTCGACGTTTTTCTCTTAGGTACAGCCATTACTAGGTTACTATTTTGTTCGTTTCTTAATAGGTCTTATACAATAAAAGCGTAATAAAAGCTACTAAATAATGTAATATGCGCGCACGAAATACGCTCCGATAACTTCAGCCATATTTTGGACTTCGCATTTCGTTGCGTATACCTCTCATTACTTGTATATTTTCCAGCGCCTAGTTTGTCAGAGGCGTACACATTTTCAGTGGGAGTGTTTTAAAAGGGATAGGAAAGAAGAAAAGAATGTGATATAAGGAGAGGGAAGGAAAAAAAAGAAAGGGAAAAATGGAGAAAATAGAATGTAAATATTGCAAAGGGAAAGGGGTATCAAAAAATGGATATGCAAGGAAAAAGCAGAGATACAAATGTAAGAGTTGTAATAAAAACTTTACAGAAGGAGATGGTAGGAAGAATTGGAAATATGGTAATAAAGAGAGGAGCATGGTGATAAAGATGTATCTAAATAACTGCGGAATTAGGAGGATAGCTCACATATTAAATATCCCGTTAAGTACAGTATTTTATTGGATCAAACAAGCAGGGAAAGTAGTAGATGAGATGGTGACGAATCAAAAGATAGAGGGAGATAAGAAGCGTATAGAGATATTAGAGATGGATGAGCTATATACATACGTCAAAAAAAAGAGAATAAAACAAGAATATGGACTGCTGTCGATAGGGACAGATTCAAAACTGTTGCGTTTAAAGTAGGTTCAGGTGATAAAGAAAATTACGTAGATTTAGCTCGTGAGCTAGGAGAAAAATACCAAATTCGTTATATGTGTACAGATGGGTATGAGGTCTATTGTCATTATAAAATTGCTCAAATACATCTGCAGACAAAGTCTGAAACTTGTTTGGTTGAGAGCTTCAATTCCTCCTTAAGGGATATGCTTGCTAGATTAAATCGCAAGACTAAACGCTTTAGCAAGTGTTCTGAAATGCTAAGATTATCCCTTGTTTTATTTTTTAACAAAGCTTTAGCTCTTTCTATCTATTTATGAACACTCCCTTTTCAGTAGGTACTTTTCTTGAATTAATAACTTGCAATATACACCCATTTCATCTATTTTCTGCAGTGGAAGCTGAAAATGAGGGCAAAGTATTTGCCAATCCGGTCAGGTTCGAAAGAAAGCAGCCATGGTAAAAATCTTTGGGTCTCAGTTTTCGCTTCCTTTTTTAATCTTACTTGCTCATCACATCGTATGCATAGTTTTCAGGCGCTTGACAGTCAGTATATCAAGATCAACTTATTAAACGTAGCAAAAAATTATCTAAAGCTGAAATCAATGCTTAAAGATGCTTCAGTAGTTTGTTCAGCAGTTGTAAAAGCCAATGCATACGGGCTTGGTATCAAAGAAGTTTCTGAAATATTACATCAATATGGCTGTTGCGACTTTTGGGTGATGAATATAGAAGAGGCACTCATTGTAAGAGAGACCTCACCTCATGCTAATATATATGTATTTCAGGGAGTCAATGGGGTGGAGGAGTTAAAAGCCATGTTACATTACAAGTTAGTGCCTGTTGTTTCACACACAAGGCAGTTGGAAATAATTAATAACTTCCCCAATCATCCAATAGAAGTTATACTAAATTTTGACACTGGCATTGGAAGAGATGGCTTTCAGTTAGAAGAAATTGAACAGCTAAATTTAAAGTATTGTGATATACGTTATGTAATGAGCCATCTTTCGCGCTCTGAGATAAAAGAACACCCATTTAATGAAGAACAACTGCAAGCTGTTAAATCGCTGAAAGAACGTTTTCCCAATAGCAAATTTACATTCTCCAATTCAGGTGGAATATTTTTAGGCCAAAATTACCATTTTGATTTGGTAAGACCAGGTGGAGCATTGTATGGGGTTAATATCTTGGAAGGCAAGAAGAACCCAATGCTTAATGTTGTGGAATTTAATGCAAGTGTGCTCAACCATAAAATTTTCAATAAAGCACACTCCATAGGTTACGGAGGCACATATAAAGTCAACAAGGGAGATAAGGTTTTAATTTTAAACACCGGTTATTACGATGGTTATAGAAGAGTGCTAAGCAATAAATCTAGAGTTTATGCGGAAGGGTTTTATCTTCCAGTAATAGGCGTTGTGAGTATGAATCTGACAGCTGTTGATGCAAATCAATTACCAGATGAGCTATTTCATACGATAAAAAATGTTGAATTAATTGGAGAAAAAATTACTATTGAGGAGATCGCGAAGTTAGCTAATACTGATCAGAGGGAAATTTTAACCAACCTCCAATACAATTGTAAAAGAATTTATATAAAATGAATTTACTGATTTATATACAAACATTGGGCAGAATGTTTTTAAGCTTCATGGAGAGTGTTGGACAACTGACGATGTTTTTTTGCGAAATACTTGCAAATTTGTTCACTCCCCCAATATTCGTTAGAAGAATATTACAACAGTTGGTGGCTGTAGGGTTCTATTCATTACCTGTAATCGGATTGACTGCAATTTTTACAGGAGCTGTCTTGGCCTTACAAACATATACGGGATTTTCCAGAATGAATGCGGAAAGTTCAGTCGCATCTGTGCTGGTAATATCAATTACTAGAGAACTTGGACCAGTTTTGGCAGGCCTAATGTTGGCCGGAAGAGTTGCCGGGTCTATTGCTGCCGAGATTGGGACCATGAAAATTACAGAGCAGGTAGATGCACTTTATACCTTAAACACTCATCCAATTAAATATCTAATCATCCCAAAAGTTATCGCAGGCATTCTGGTACTACCTGCATTAGTTTTAGTAGCGGATATAATTGGGATTTTTGGGGGTTATCTAGTGGCTGTATATAAAATAGGATTTGAGTATCACTCGTATCTAGATGCCACATTTAAGGCCTTGGAAACTCAGGATGTGATGTCTGGTTTAATCAAAGCAGCTGTTTTTGGCTTTATAGTAACGTTGGTGGGATGTTTTTATGGGTATAACACTTCTGGGGGAGCAAGTGGCGTTGGTATCGCAGCTACTCAGTCAGTTGTTACTGCTTCTATTTTAATTCTACTTCTAAATTACGTTATCACAGGATTATTATTTACTCAGTGAAACCATGTCCAGAAACACATTAATATCAGTTAAACACCTAAGTAAAAGTTTTGGTTCCAAAAAAGTATTGAGCGACATCAATTTTAATGTTGTGAAAGGCGAATCTTTTGTTGTGATTGGTGGCTCTGGAAGTGGCAAGTCTGTGCTTTTAAAATGCATCGCAGGGCTTTTGGACCCAGATGAAAACAGCAAAGTGACAATCAAAGATGAAAATGTCACGCACATGCACATCATTGAGAGGAAAAACTTTTTAAAAAAATTCAGCATGCTGTTTCAAAACAACGCATTGTTTGACAGCTTGCCGATCTGGCACAATATTTGTTTTAGTTTAATTAACTCTGGCGTATTGGACAGTGCAAAAGCAAAAGAGCATGCGGTTGAAAAATTAGAGTTAGTTGGATTAAAAACCGATGTTTTGGATTTATACCCATCGGAACTATCTGGGGGAATGCAAAAGAGAGTGGCAATTGCAAGAGCTATAGCTACAAACCCAGAAATCATATTTTTTGACGAACCAACTTCAGGGCTTGACCCAATTATGTCTGATACCATCACAACCTTAATTGCAAGCATAAGCGAAAAACTGAAATCCACTACTATCACAATTACACACGACATTAAAGTGATGGAAAAAATTGCAGATAAAGTGTCGTTACTAAAAGATGGGAAGTTGATTTGGGTTGACAGCCTAAAAAACACTTTAGCGAGCGAAGATACATACGTGAAGTTGTTTTTAAATACGCACACACCGCTAGTAAACTAAGCATTGGGAATTTTACAAAATAACTTTCCTTTTAATAAAACCACTTTTTTATTGATTTTTTTTAATATAACCGCTAGGTTATTGGCTACGTTATTTTCCATATGTGTCCTTAGCTCAGCTGGACAGAGCAACAGCCTTCTAAGCTGTGGGTCGGAGGTTCGAATCCTCCAGGACACACCATTAATCAGATTCATAATGCATTTTTACGAAAGATATATATGTAAAAGTTTGCTTCTGCCTTTCTTAATCATTACTTTTTCCATCGTTGGAATAGCGTGGATAATACAGTCGATTAGGTATCTGGAAATAGTACTTAACAACGGAGCAAAAATAGCCGATTTTGCAAAGTTGACCTCCTATCTTATCCCACTTTTGCTTTTCATTGTGCTGCCGATTTCGCTGTTTTTTACCGTTTATTATACTTATAGAAAACTTATGCATGATAGGGAGATTACAGCCCTATATTCTTTTGGAGTCAGCAAAATAGCGATAGTTAGAATTTTTACGATTTTCTCTATTTTCGCTATGCTTTTACATTATTTTGTTTCCATTTATTTACTACCAGTAAGCACAAATGCATTTAAAAAGTTGAGATTTACAATCGACCAAAATTCAATAATTAATCTGATACAGTTCAACACCTTCATCTCAAAAATTAATGGGATCACGATATACATAGAAAAAAAAGACCAAGATAACCTGTTGCAAAATATCTTTATACACAGCTCCCAAAATCCAGAGAAAGATATAACTTTTGTGGCCAGTTCTGGTAAATTTTACAACACCGACTCGCGCTTAAAACTTATTTTAAACAATGGTTCCAAATTAGAGCTAAACCATGCTGATAAAAGATATTCTTTGGTTAAATTTGATAAATATTCAATGGATAGCTTTGGTGATACGGCTGTTGCTCAGTCAATATCCAAGCAAGACCCATATGCATTAGGTATTGCCGAACTGTTGTTTTCTAACAGCTTTCCAGTTGACGAAACCCCAAAGTTCAGAGCACAAGGTCATTTTAGGCTGTTGTGGCCGCTGACTTCTATTTCTATTGTTATGAGTATGCTTTTCTTTCTAACTCAGCATGAACAAGTCAGAACACAAGGGATGAAGCCAACTATATATGCATTCACCTCATTATTGGTAATAATAGCATCTGCACTAGCTTTATACACATTGGGCCATAGTAATCAAAAATATTATATTTTAATGTACCTGCTGAACATAATAATTCCCCTGATTGTAGCGATTAGACTTTATTCATCCACTAAAAACAGGTTGCTGCATGGTTAGGCTTATGCAACGCGCTCTTTTTGAAATTATCTGTTGTCTACAAATTCTCCAACTAAAAGTAGCTTTATGCTATAAGGTACCCATTATGAAACCAAGTAAAAAAACTATCGCACCGCGTCGCAAATTGTGCAAACAGATCGTTTGAAGCTTGTTGCAATTCTGAATATTTATCTTTTCACATTTTTACAAAGTATGCTACAATGTCTATCTCTGATTAAATATTTTATCAAGGTTGTATTATGAGATTCAAATTTGACAAATCTTCTTCTTTTAAGATTGGCGATGTAAACGTGTTTTTTGTTACTAATGCGTCAGCAGACACATTACAGTTACCTCATCTCTTACAAACTGAAAGTGAAGATGTAAAAGAAACCCTGCAGCTATATAGAAAGGATTCCTTAGGAAAATTTGGAGAGATATCAGTTATCACGGTAAAAGCACAAGGTGGGCTGAAAAAATTTATCTTTTGTGGTATTGGCGAGGCTAAAGACCTGAGTAAGCTTCAGGTTCAGGAACTGGGTGGAATTATTGCAAGCAAGTTAAATGCATGTAAATTGGAGCAAGCTAATATCATTATAGATGGTAAGGAAACAGAATCACAAGGTGAGCTTTTTGCTGTTAATATAGCGGAGGGAATTAAGTTGAAGAATTATTGTTTCGATAAATATTTCAAGGATAAAAAAGAAACTAACAAACTATATCTAAAAGAAATCACGTTTTACACGCAATATACGAACTTGGAAGCTCTATTCTCTGAAAGAGAGAAAATCATCGACAGCACCAATTTCACAAGAGATTTGGTTTCTGAACCGGCTAATGTTTTAAACCCAGAAGCATTTGTTGATGTCTGTAAAGAATTGGAGGCGCTTGGAGTTAAAGTAACTGTCCTAGACAAGAAGCAATTGAAGTCCTTAAACATGAACGCTCTTCTTGGAGTTGGGCAAGGTAGTAATAGTGGCACATATGTGGTTACAATGGAGTGGAATGGCGCAAAAGATCAAAAAGACTCACAGCCAATAGCGTTCGTTGGTAAAGGGATAACATTTGACACCGGTGGTATAAATTTAAAGCCGTCTGGCCCCTCCATTAGTATGATGAAATACGACATGGGTGGAGCAGCGGTAGTTACAGGTCTGATCAGATCTTTAGCTTCAAGAAAAGCAAAAGTAAATGTGATAGGCGCAATAGGATTAGCTGAGAATATGCCATCGGGCAATGCTCAAAGGCCTGGTGATGTTGTTACTTCAATGTCTGGCCAAACCATAGAGGTTGACAATACAGATGCAGAAGGCAGGTTGTTATTAAGCGATGTGATGTGGTATACACAGGAAACTTTTAAGCCCAAAATCATGATAGATTTAGCTACTCTAACAGGTGCAATCGTTATTGCTTTAGGGCACCACAATGCTGGTCTTTTTAGTGATGATGATGAACTAGTAAGTCAATTAACAAAAGCTGGGCTCAACACCGGGGAAAAAGTTTGGAGACTACCTTTAGGACAATGTTACGATGAGTTAATCAACTCCAATATTGCCGATGTAAAGAACGTTGGCAAAGACGGGGCCGGCAGCATAACTGCTGCGCAATTTCTCAAGCGCTTTGTTAAAAAAGGTTGTATTTGGGCGCATATAGATATAGCAGGCGTTGTTTGGCTTGATAACGGAGGGAAGCTTTCTCCTCGTGGCGCGACCGGTTATGGGGTAAGGTTGCTTAACGAATTTTTAATTCAAAATTACGAACCAAAGTAAATACACCACTAAACTTTTATCAGAGGAGCAAAGATATGAATGAGCCAATAGTCAAACTTCCAAAAAACTATAAGCCTACAGAAGATGAAGAATACATGAATCCACTACAGTTGGAATATTTTAGGCAAAAACTCCTGGTTTGGAAAGAAAATCTGAAAAAAGATTCTATGGAAACGATGGATAACTTAAAAAATGAAAACCTGAATGAGCCAGATTTGAACGATAGAGCGTCGGTTGAAACTGAAGTAAGCTTTGAATTAAGAACCAGAGACAGATATAGGAAATTAATAGAAAAGATAGATGCGGCTTTGCAAAGAATTAAAACTGGGAGCTATGGTTTTTGCGTTAAAAGTTTTGAACCAATAGGGATTAAAAGGTTGGAAGCAAGACCTATTGCAACACTGAGCATAAACGCTCAAGAAGAACATGAAAGGGCAGAAAAGGTATACAGCGACGAGTAATACCAGCTTGTTCTCTGCTTAAAAAATATACAAGAAGTTTTAATGAACGAGATTGATATAAAAAGGGGAATATCAGTCATTAGAAACAGTGTGAAGAATTTAGATTCAAGACCTGGTATATATAAGATGATTGGCAGTGCTGATGAAATATTATACATCGGCAAAGCCAAAAATCTTGCCAAGAGAGTCTCGCAATATGCCCATGTTTCAAAGTTACCATATCGATTAAAAAGAATGGTCTCCTTGTTGCATAAAATAGATGTTTTAACCACAAAAACTGAGACACAAGCGTTGATCTTGGAATCTGATTTGATCAAAACGACTCAGCCAAAATACAATGTAGCTCTTAAAGACGATAAATCTTTCGCATATCTGGCCCTGGATAATGACCATGATTTTCCAAAGATGCGTAAGTTTAGAGGGAAAAAACAATCTAATGCAATTTATTACGGCCCCTTCTTGTCAGTTGAAAAATTGGATAAAACAATAGTTGAACTACAAAAATTATTTTTAATTCGCAACTGTTCAGATCATTACTTCGCGACAAGAAAAAGACCATGCTTAATGTATCAGATAAAAAGATGTAGTGCACCTTGTGTGGGAAAAATTACAAAAGAAGGTTACAACAGGTCCATCAACGATTTAAAGTTATTTTTAGCGGGTAAAACAAAAAAAATACACACGAATTTTATGGATGAAATGCACCATTTTAGTGATAAGTTAGAATATGAAAAAGCAGCAAGTATACGGGATAAAATACGTTTATTAACCTATATCCAATCAAAGAATGTGTTTCATAAATTGGCTGAAAAAAACATAGACATATTTATTATACACGAAGAAAAAAACGAGCAAGAATTTTGCATTCAGGTGTTCATGGTAAGGGATGGACATAATTTTGGCAGTAAGTTGCAGTTTTTAGATAGGCATCCTGGTGTGTTTAAAGATGAGGCACTGTCAAGGTATATCGTACAGTTCTATCAAAATAAACCGATCCCCAAAGAAATTTGGAGCAACATTGACATTAAAGATACACAGAGCATTTCAGCGGTTTTGGCAAAAAAGATAAAAATCACTACTCCTAAAACTGGGGAAAAGAAAAATGTCATAGAATTTGCGTTAGATAACACCAAAGATGCATATAAACAATACCTGGATAATAATCTGGCTAAGGCCGAAATATTCAATGAATTAGCCATAAAATTTGATCTCCTTCATAGCCCAGAAACCATAGAAGTTTATGACAACAGCCATAACCACGGTTCTTATGCGGTTGGATGTATGATAGCTGTAGGGCAAGAGGGGTTTATCAAAAATGCTTACAGAAAGTATAGCATGACTAATTCTGAGATCTCGATGGACGACTTCGCGATGCTTAAAGAAGTGATGAAACGCAGATTTGGCAAGCCATCAAAAGAGATTAGGGTGCCAGATTTAATCATTATAGATGGTGGCAAAGGACAATTATCTGCCGTTTGTTCTGAATTGGAGAAGCTTGGTATATCAAATACTCACGTAATTGCTATGTCTAAAGGGCCTGACCGAAATGCTGGCAGAGAATTTTTTCATCAACCTGGGAGGCAGGCTTTTCAACTGGAAAAAGACAGCAAATTGCTATTGTTCTTACAAAAAATTAGAGATGAAGCTCATAGATTTGCTATCACCTCTCACAGGAAACTCATCAGACAGAGCGTCCAAAAATCCGGGCTGGATAATATCAAGGGCATTGGGGATAAAAGAAAAAAAATATTGCTTTCGCATTTTGGCTCAATAAATCAGTTGAAATCTGCAAGCCAGGAGGATATAGCTAAAGTGAAAGGGCTCAATCAAAAATTGGCCAAAAGTATTTTTCAGTATATAAGTGAATGAGAAATTTAGACGCTAGAATGCAAAAAAATATACCAAATATTCTAACTTTATTGAGAATATTGCTGATTCCTGTTTTGGTCGCTGTTTTTTATATAGAATCAAAGTTTGCTCATTATGTTGCAGTTAGTATATTTATCTTTGCAAGCATTACGGACTACTTTGATGGCGCCCTAGCAAGAGCCTGGAAAGTGCAATCAGACTTTGGCAAGGTGTTGGATCCCATTGCAGACAAACTACTTGTAGCAGCAACTCTTATGATGATGGTAGACAAAGGAATTGCGCCAGTTTTGCCAACCCTTGTAATATTATGCAGGGAAATTTTAGTATCAGGAATGCGGGAGCATTTGGCTGAACTGAAGGTGCAAGTGAGCCTTCCAGTAAGCCGTTTAGCAAAGATAAAAACCGCAGCTCAGATGGCTGCAATTATCATTTTATTGCTTGGGGAAAACACAACCGGATTTAGGTACACAGACCTCTTGGGTAAAGTTGCCATATGGACTGCAGCTGTCCTAACTGCAATAACTGGCTATGCTTACCTACAAAAAGGAATAAAAAATGGGAGTGTTGCCATAAGATAGATAAGATGCTAAAATGAATATAGCGAGCAACAAAGAAAATAGAAATATGAATACAGAGTGTAAAAAATGCAGTAGCAGTAAATACGTTAAGAATGGTAATATTAGGGGTATGCAAAGGTATAAATGCAAAGAGTGTGGATGTAATTTTACAAACACTAAATTAAGAGGCTGTTCGCCAGAGATGAAGGCTCTGGCAGTGTTATTGTACAGCATGGGAAAAAGTAGCTTTAGATGGCTAGGGAAATTATTTAAAGTAGCTCATACTAGCGTATATAAGTGGATAATACTGTATGCTAAAAAGATACCAAGACCAACAGTGCCGGAAGAATTGAGAGAAGTTGAAATAGATGAGATGTGGCATTTTGTAGATTCAAAAAAAAACAAATTATGGATATGGAAAGCCTATAGTAGGGAGCTCAAGAGAGTTGTTGCCTGGGTGGTTGGTAAGCGTAACGTTACAACCTTTAGAAAATTGTGGAAAATCATAAGTAGAGATAATTGCACTTATTACACAGACGCTTGGTCTGTTTATTCAGAGGTTATACCTCGCCATCAACATGTTGTTGGCAAACAACATACACTCTCAATTGAGTCCAATAACTCAAACACAAGGCACAGAATTGCAAGAATGACCAGAAAAACAAAGGTAGTTTCAAAATCTGAAGAAGTGTGCGCCGGGCATGAGGTAAGAGCAAAGGGTTCAAGTCCCTTATGGGCTGAGATAGAGCGGTCCATTAGCTGAGGCAAGGTTAACTTCGTGAGGAGTTGGCTGAAGGAAGCTGACGGCAAAGTAAGGCTGAAACGAACAGAAACTTGGTAGTAGGCCGTTATAACTGGGCAACCTAGCATTAACTGGAATAGCCCGCCTCTATGCGGAAGTGTATAGCGGTAAACCAAGTTCAGCCTTATGGAGGTCTTGCATCTTACCCCGGGAGGCCTTTTATCTAGCTTGAGTATAAGCTACTTTGCTAGCAATAGTAGAGGACAGGATAAAAGGAGTCAGCAGAAGGCATAGTACTTAAGAGAATCGGTACCTCTCTTGAGGAAGGCCTGAATTAGATTTGTTAGGTACTGGAATTTTAATTTTGGAGTTATATGGTAGCAAAAGATAGCAATACCATCCACGGATCAAATAGTGAAGGCAGTACTGGAGCTGTTGATCATGAGGCGCATAGAGTAACTTCAGCAATTAGAATACCCCAGGACCTTGCAAAAGATGTAATTGGGGATGTAGTTAAAACTGCAAATCTCAAAAGTGCCTTTAAAGCAGTAAAACGCAATAAAGGTGCACCTGGTATCGATAAAAGAACTATCAATGAAGTACAAGAGTCCTTAGATGAGATTATCCAAGAGCTCCAATCTTCAGTTATCAACGGCAAATATACTCCTTCCTGTGTTAGAGGAGTACAAATACCCAAGCCTAATGGTAAAACCCGTTTGCTTGGCATACCTACAGTAATTGATAGAATGGTGCAGCAAGCTATAGTTCAAGTTTTATCACCTTTGTTTGATCCACACTTTTCGGACAATAGCTATGGATTTAGACCTAAGCGTTCTGCGCAAGGCGCTATGTCCAAAGCTAAAGAATTTGTAAAGTCTGGTAAATCATGGGTGGTGGATATGGACATAGAAGCTTTCTTTGATAACGTCAATCATGACATTTTAATGTCTCTAATTGCACGCTCTATCTCTGATAAGAAGCTCTTAAAGCTGATTAGATCGTTCTTAAACGCAGGCATGATGCAAAATGGCTTAATGAGCAAGAGAGACCTAGGGACCCCACAGGGTGGACCGCTCTCCCCTCTTCTAAGCAATATCTTGCTTCATGAACTTGATAGAGAGCTTCATTTACGTAAGCACTCTTTCGTCAGATACGCTGATGATTGTAACATTTATGTTACTTCTAAGAATGCTGCACAGAGAGTACTTACATCTATAACGAAGTTTCTTAACAGTAAGCTCAAACTTAAAGTTAATCTTACTAAAAGTGCTACTAGCTCTGTTCAAGACCGTAAATTCCTTGGATTTACATTGTTAACAGATGGCTCTGCTATTATTGCTAGAGAATCTATATCTCTCTTCAAAGATAAGGTTCGCCTTATCACCAAAAGAAGTAGAGGTGTTAAATTTGATACAATAATCAGAGAGTTAAATCAAGCTACGAGAGGCTGGTTTCACTATTTTAAGTGTTCCGACTTTCCAAAGCCTCTGTGGCATCTGGACGGTTGGATTAGAAGGCGTCTTCGTTCTTACAGGATAAAACAGCGTAAAAGAAAATTCTCGATCAAAACTTTTCTAACTGCTCATGGTGTATCTCAGCGATCTAGCTGGTCACTTGCTTGCTCTAGAAAAGGTTGGTGGAGAAAATCTCTATCTCATGCTGCTCACCAGGCTCTCAATTTAAAGTATTTTGAGAGGAACAACCTATTTTCCATGTATACATCTTTTGTTAAACACAAATCTGAAACCGCCGTATGCGACATCGCTTGTACGGTGGTGTGAGAGGGAGATTCAGCAATGGATCTCTCTACTCGATTAAGTGTTCCGACTTTCCAAAGGCTCTGTGGCATCTGGACGGTTGGATTAGAAGGCGTCTTCGTTCTTACAGGATAAAACAGCGTAAAAGAAAATTCTCGATCAAAACTTTTCTAACTGCTCATGGTGTATCTCAGCGATCTAGCTGGTCACTTGCTTGCTCTAGAAAAGGTTGGTGGAGAAAATCTCTATCTCATGCTGCTCACCAGGCTCTCAATTTAAAGTATTTTGAGAGGAACAACCTATTTTCCATGTATACATCTTTTGTTAAACACAAATCTGAAACCGCCGTATGCGACATCGCTTGTACGGTGGTGTGAGAGGGAGATTCAGCAATGGATCTCTCTACTCGATTGTGTTCACAACATTTTGCTCTTTTTCGGAATATGTGCATACCACCAATGAATGAACTAGCTTTTTCGTAGGGTTATACAACCCACATTTATCAGCATATTTATGATATACCAGCAACGAAATAAAACCAGCTATGGGTGCTGCAACTTTCAATGACCAAAACCCTATTGTAGTATTTGAAAAATTTGCCACACTGTTTGCAAAACTTATTGTGCCATTTACGAAATTTGTTATACCATCTATTATAAATCCATTGCTTTGAGCGGTTTCTGAGGTGTTAATGTCTAGTGTACATGTATACACCATATCAGTTCCATTAACGACATTATAACTGAAAATATCTACATTTTTTTGTGGACAGTTGTGAGTAGTATAGTTTAGTGAGTCCACCTTGTAATTAACTTCGATCTTAGCGGGAGTATTGCCATTATACAGAGTTCCATAAAGAGGTAAAGCCTGTATATTAATCATGGAATTAGGTGATAACACTTCTGAAAAATCTACAGCCGTTGACTGGCAGCCTTTTATCTCAAATATAAAATTATAATCTTGTCCAGCAGTTTTGGTTAACTCGGGCTTCACATCTACAGTACATGTATAGTTGTTAGCAGGGTTGTCAGTGATGCTATAAGTAAAGTTATCTAAAAATTCATCAAGATCGGAACAGCTCGAAGGTTTATACTTAAACAATGTATCTGAAGTAATGTAATATTGTTTGTTGGTTACTACGGAATCATTGCTATAATATAGGTTTCCATATGATGGCAGGGTGCTAATAATAATATAGTTAGAAGCTAAGCCTGCAGGGAAATTTATCGCGGTCAAAGAGTTGCTGTTACAACCCATTGCTGATAAAAAGTTATAATTATCTGTCATAATACTATCTAATTAAAATCACGTATATGATAATCGTAGCTGCGCAACTGCTAGTTGTCAAGAGGTGCGCTTGTTAACTTTTTTCAGAGTGTTAGCCAAAGATAGATATAAAATTGCCCTGCTCACTTAGGAAATTATTGTTATCCTCAAAATGTACCCAGAGCTTAATCGTAAGATCGACAACTTCTTCAGATTTTGAAACTACCTTTGTTTTTCTGGTCATTCTTGCAATTCTGTGCCTTGTGTTTGAGTTATTGGACTCAATTGAGAGTGTATGTTGTTTGCCAACAACATGTTGATGGCGAGGTATAACCTCTGAATAAACAGACCAATCGTCTGTGTAATAACTGCAATTATCTCTACTTATGATTTTCCACAATTTTCTAAAGGTTGTAACGTTACGCTTACCAACCACCCAGGCAACAACTCTCTTGAGCTCCCTACTATAGGCTTTCCATATCCATAATTTGTTTTTTTTGAATCTACAAAATGCCACATCTCATCTATTTCAACTTCTCTCAATTCTTCCGGCACTGTTGGTCTTGGTATCTTTTTAGCATACAGTATTATCCACTTATATACGCTAGTATGAGCTACTTTAAATAATTTCCCTAGCCATCTAAAGCTACTTTTTCCCATGCTGTACAATAACACTGCCAGAGCCTTCATCTCTGGCGAACAGCCTCTTAATTTAGTGCTTGTAAAATTACATACACACTCTTTGCATTTATACCTTTGCATACCCATAATATTACCATTCTTAACGTATTTACTGCTACTGCATTTTTTACACTCTGTATTCATATTTCTATTTTCTTTGTTGCTCGCTATATTCATTTTAGCATCTTATCTATCTTATGGCAACACTCCCACTTTTTATATGTGGCTACCGCTAATCTCATGACATATATAAACCCCATTTTGTTGATGACACTCGAGCGTTAAAGTGTTCTCCGTGGCGTAAGGTTGGGTAGTGTTATAGTATAATTGATATAATTGAGCCAAATCAGGCAACCCGCATTTTACAGCTAATTTATGGTATGGGAGTGTTGCAAGATGGAATAAAGAAAGGTATAGTGGAGTGGATTACAGAATAAAGAAGAGAAAAATGTCATCAGCGCATCAAATAATAATGGTATGTTTGGATCAATTGGTTGGTAGTGAGCATCAATATCGCAAATTTAAGGAGCTGTTTAATTTTGGGGCAGTAGAGCAAGAGCTGAAGGGAATTGAATCTCCTGCTAATTATAAGGGATATGGTGTTTTACGTTTATTTAAATGCTTGTTGTTACAGTTTATGGAAGATTTGTCAGATCGTGAACTAGAAAGATATTTGAGTGACAGTGTTGCAGCCAAGTGGTTTTGTGATTTTGATTTAACCGAAGCCACACCTGATTATAGCGTTTTTAGTAGAATCCGCTCAAAGATAGGAACAAATTTGTTATCAAAAATCTTTGCCATTTTTAGAGATCAACTAAAATCTCAAGGATATATGAGCGAGGTATTTACTTTTGTTGATGCAAGTCACTTGATCTCCAAAGCTAATTTATGGGAAGAGCGGGATGAAGCCAGAAAACAAAAATATGAAAAACTTAACAACGAAGTCTTGCCTAAAGTCGCACATGATAAACAAGCCAAAATAGGGTGCAAGGGTGGTAGTAAATTTTGGTATGGCTATAAGAAAAACATGTAAGCGTAGATATTCAATCCGGAATGATCAACAAGGTTGCTATAACGCCTGCTAATGTTACCGATGCAAAGGGAGTTGCGCATGTTTTACCAAATAGTGGAGCAGTTTATGCTGACAAAGGGTATTGTGTTGCACCAGCAAAGAATGCAGCTAAAAGCAGAGGTATTCATTTTTGCGCCATCAAGAAAAACAATATGAAGCAAAAGAATTTTGACCTTGATCGATACTATACTTCCATAAGGGCTCCGTTTGAGAGGGTGTTTTCTCAAGATAATAAACGATTGCGATACATAGGAATTGCCAAACAGAGTGTTAGCCAAAGATAGATATAAAATTGCCCTGCTCACTTAGGAAATTATTGTTATCCTCAAAATGTACCCAGAGCTTAATCGTAAGATCGACAACTTCTTCAGATTTTGAAACTACCTTTGTTTTTCTGGTCATTCTTGCAATTCTGTGCCTTGTGTTTGAGTTATTGGACTCAATTGAGAGTGTATGTTGTTTGCCAACAACATGTTGATGGCGAGGTATAACCTCTGAATAAACAGACCAATCGTCTGTGTAATAAGTGCAATTATCTCTACTTATGATTTTCCACAATTTTCTAAAGGTTGTAACGTTACGCTTACCAACCACCCAGGCAACAACTCTCTTGAGCTCCCTACTATAGGCTTTCCATATCCATAATTTGTTTTTTTTGAATCTACAAAATGCCACATCTCATCTATTTCAACTTCTCTCAATTCTTCCGGCACTGTTGGTCTTGGTATCTTTTTAGCATACAGTATTATCCACTTATATACGCTAGTATGAGCTACTTTAAATAATTTCCCTAGCCATCTAAAGCTACTTTTTCTCATGCTGTACAATAACACTGCCAGAGCCTTCATCTCTGGCGAACAGCCTCTTAATTTAGTGCTTGTAAAATTACATCCACACTCTTTGCATTTATACCTTTGCATACCCCTAATATTACCATTCTTAACGTATTTACTGCTACTGCATTTTTTACACTCTGTATTCATATCTCTATTTTCTTTGTTGCTCGCTATATTCATTTTAGCATCTTATCTATCTTATGGCAACACTCCCTTGCCAAAAATCAGTTTGCTGAATTTATGAATGCTATCTGCTTTAATTTAAAACGTTTAACGGTTCTTACTGCCTAAGCTCATAAAATCACGCTTCGCAGAATCAATAAAAAGCTAAAAATTACCATATCCCACCTCAAAGAAATCTTTTGAATTCTTGGGGAAACCAGTTTTTTGTTAATTTTTTTAGACCATGGTCCAAACTTCCTTAAATCAAACCATCACATTTATCCTTATTTTATCGGGAGTGTTGCCATAAGATAGATAAGATGCTAAAATGAATATAGCGAGCAACAAAGAAAATAGAAATATGAATACAGAGTGTAAAAAATGCAGTAGCAGTAAATACGTTAAGAATGGTAATATTAGGGGTATGCAAAGGTATAAATGCAAAGAGTGTGGATGTAATTTTACAAGCACTAAATTAAGAGGCTGTTCGCCAGAGATGAAGGCTCTGGCAGTGTTATTGTACAGCATGGGAAAAAGTAGCTTTAGATGGCTAGGGAAATTATTTAAAGTAGCTCATACTAGCGTATATAAGTGGATAATACTGTATGCTAAAAAGATACCAAGACCAATAGTGCCGGAAGAATTGAGAGAAGTTGAAATAGATGAGATGTGGCATTTTGTAGATTCAAAAAAACAAATTATGGATATGGAAAGCCTATAGTAGGGAGCTCAAGAGAGTTGTTGCCTGGGTGGTTGGTAAGCGTAACGTTACAACCTTTAGAAAATTGTGGAAAATCATAAGTAGAGATAATTGCAGTTATTACACAGACGATTGGTCTGTTTATTCAGAGGTTATACCTCGCCATCAACATGTTGTTGGCAAACAACATACACTCTCAATTGAGTCCAATAACTCAAACACAAGGCACAGAATTGCAAGAATGACCAGAAAAACAAAGGTAGTTTCAAAATCTGAAGAAGTTGTCGATCTTACGATTAAGCTCTGGGTACATTTTGAGGATAACAATAATTTCCTAAGTGAGCAGGGCAATTTTATATCTATCTTTGGCTAACACTCTGATTTTATCTTTCAACGCTCCCTCTTTTTACGCTCTCAATCTCCGATACATGCGAACACTCGAAGTGAAAGCATAAACGCCTTCAAACCCTTGATTTACTAGAGGTATACAGTGGTCTTTGATGTGTTAATTTCTGTAGTCCATTCCTCCTAAATAACTACTTTTACTTCTTTTTTCCAACTCTTATTTTACGAGAAATATAAACTACTATACTGCTTGATGAACGAAGTGATATCAGAGTGTACAGCTATAATATCTTGGCTTGCATCTATCTCCACATAACGATCATAGCAACGATAGTAATCAATTAGCGGAGCCGTTTGCATTAAATATGCGGATAATCTAATTTTTACAGCTTCCTCTTTATCATCATCTCTAACATAAAACTCAGTACAGCCACATATATCACACTTCCCTCTAACTTTAGTTGGCTTAGTTAACAAATTGTAACTATGATCACAATTTTTGCATAATACCCTCGAAGAAAGTCTTTTTGTGATTTCTTTTTCATCCAGGACTAAAGATATAATGTATAAATTGTCAAAATACGTATTAGCGCTAATTATATTTTTAAGCCTATCCGCCTGATAAATAGTTCTTGGAAAACCATCTAATATATATCCATTATATGTGGACTTTTTTTTTAACCTCTCTTCAACCAAAGAACAGACTATCTCATCCGGTATCAAACCACCCTTGCTCATAATATCTTTTATTTGAGAACCAATTTTTTGGCCTTGGTTAACGGCACTTCTTAAAATTTCACCAGTCGATAAAATAGCTAGACTATATTTTTCTGCTAACAATTTTGCTTGTGTACCTTTTCCAACACCAGGCGCACCCAGTAAGATCACTAACATTACTTGCGCCTCATCACATTATTTCTCTTCATCAGGTTAGCATATCTACTGCTTAACATATGAGACTGAATTTGGGAACTCAAATCCAACACAACACTAATAACTATCAGAAGACTCGTTCCTCCCAAATAAAATGGTACGTTAAATTGTGATGTCAAAATTTCAGGGACCGCACAAATAATCGCAATATATGCAGCACCAATTACAGTAATTCTTGTTAAAACGTATTGTATGTACTCCCTAGTTTGATTACCAGGTCTTTTACTGATAATAACCGCCCCATTTTTTCTTAGATTCTCTGCAGTTTCTTCAGGATTGAATATTATAGTACTGTAAAAAAATGAAAAGAATATTATAAAACAAATATACACAATTATATACAAAGGCTTACCCTGAGAAAAATATCCAGCAACAAATTTTTGCCAAACACTAACATCGCCACCACTACTAAATCCAGCAATAGTCGAAGGGAACAATAGTATTGCACTCGCAAATATAGGTGGGATTACGCCAGAAACATTAATTTTTATCGGCAAGTGAGTTGAATCACCAGCATATATTTTATTACCTACTTGCTTTCTGGGATATTGCACACGAAGTTTGCGATGCGCCTTCTCCATAAATACTATAAACAACACCATAAATGTAACTATTGCAAAACAGAATAACAAAAACTGAGTCGATATAACGTTATTCTTCCCCATCTCCAACAATGACGATACTGATGGTAATAACCCAGAGACTA
Source organism: Candidatus Bandiella woodruffii (assembly GCF_034359465.1). Classification (NCBI taxonomy): domain Bacteria; kingdom Pseudomonadati; phylum Pseudomonadota; class Alphaproteobacteria; order Rickettsiales; family Candidatus Midichloriaceae; genus Candidatus Bandiella; species Candidatus Bandiella euplotis. Next base: position 648,699 of record NZ_CP110820.1, read on the forward strand.
TGCCCGCAAATATTATCATGGAACTCCCATTACCGATTCCCTTCAGATTTATTTGATCTGCAAACCATATTACTATTACAGTTCCACCCATCAAACTAAACATCGTTGCAATACGAAAATAGAGGCCAGGGTCACTAATAAGTTGAGTGCCTTGGTAATTTAAAGATTCAATACCAACTGCAATCCCATAACCTTGGAATAAGGCCAGTATAACAGCTAAATATTTGGAGTATTGATTGATTTTTTGCCTACCAATCTCACCTGACTTTTTTATCTCACTAAATTCTTTCGATACAACAGACAACAACTGCATAATAATAGAAGCAGTAATATAGGGCATTATATTAAGCGTAAAAACAGACATCCTACCCAATGCACCACCCGTTAACACGTTAAACATCCCAAGTATACCTTTTGCCTGTGCTTTTACTATATTATCTAATACAAGTAAATTAACTCCAGGCAGTGGAAAATATGTACCAATCCTATACAACACCAAAATAAAGATAACAAAGAAAATTTTTCTACTCAAATCTCCGTTACCTATGGCACTAAAACTAGAGCTAGATTTATGCTTTGTGTTCATTATCAATTAATTTTACAGTAGAATCGCTTTTTGCTGCAGCTTCAATTAACTTCTTCGAAGCCATGTTTACTTCTATGCTAAAAGATTCTTGAAACCCACCTTTACCTAGCAATTTCAATGGACCTTTACTAGAATCATATAACCCCAGTTTCTCCAGATCTTGCAATTTAATTTCATTTGTTGTTTTTTTGTTTTTTACCAAATAATTGATCTGATATAAATTTATAATTTGATAATCTTTACTATTTCTTGATTTGAAACCTCTCTTTGGCAAACGTCTATACAAAGGAGTTTGGCCACCCTCAAATCCTGCAAGAGCAACACCACTTCTCGCAGTCTGACCTTTACCACCTCTGCCACATGTCTTTCCCTTGCCAGAAGCAATCCCTCTGCCCAAACATTTTCTTTTCTTTCTGGATTTTTCGTTGCCCTTTAACTCGTTTAATAGCATACCTTACCTATTTATTTAAATTTTTTCTCTTGAGCTAATAATTTCTGCAATTTTCTTGCCTCTTTTTTCAGCTGCCCTCTTTGGTGTCTTAACATTTTGCAAGCACTCAAAAGCAGCTTTTATCATGTTATGTGGATTATTCGACCCTATCGACTTAGCCACAATATCCTTCACACCTAAAACATCAAATACAGCCCTCACCGCTCCACCTGCTATCACACCAGTTCCAGGAGGTGCAGACCTCATGATAACTCTACCAGAACAAAACTTCCCACTCACGTCGTGATGCAGTGTTCTGCCCTCTCTCAAAGGGATTTTTATCATATTTTTCCTAGCTTCTTCCGATGCCTTAGATTTTGCATCCATAACCTCAGACGCCTTACCAAGTCCATAACCAACTCTTCCTTTTCTATCACCAGCTACAACTATCACAGAAAAACTAAATCTTCTACCACCCTTAACAACTTTGGTACACCTACCAACGTTTACAAGCCTTTCTACTATTTCCACATTATTAGCCATATCTTAAAACCATCAAAAATTTAAACCATTTTGCCTTGCACTTTCAGCAAATGCCTTTGCCTTCCCGTGATATATACGCTGCCCCCTATCAAAATAAACATCCTTTATGTTTCTTTCCACCAACGCCTTAGCTACTTTTTCTCCAAGCATTGCAGCAGCTTTTGTATTATTCTTTCTTTTTAAATCGCTAAAATCCTTATGATAAGTGGCAAAAGAAGTTATTGTACGGCCTTCATTATCATTGATAACCTGCCCATATATATATTGATTAGATGTATAAAAACACAACCTAATTCTATGAATTGAGCTATTTTTTTTGAGTTTATACCTTGTTCTTTCTTTACGCCTGATTGCTTTTAGTCTTTTTTCCAACATATAAGGTTACCTAATTATTTTTTCTTACCTTCTTTCCTTATTATCACTTCATTCTCGTACTTAATTCCTTTGCCTTTATAAGGCTCTGGTTTTCTTAAGCTTCTGATATCAGCACACACTTGACCAACCAACTGCTTATCGCAACCAGTCACAGTAATCAAAGTATTTTTTGGACATTCTATTTGTACTTTCTGAGGAATAGGGTAAATAATCTCATGGCTATAACCTAAAGTCAGTATCAACAAGTCACCGTCTACAGCGGCTCTGTATCCAACCCCATTTATCTCTAACTTTTTTGTAAATCCAGTTACCACACCTGTGACCATGTTATTTATCAAAGCACGTGCCAATCCCCATACAGCCCTCTCTTTCTTATCCGCTTGTTTTGGAGCAAGAACTATCTTGCCATCTTTCACTTCCAAATTTATGGAATCGAACATCTTAATACTAAGTTCACCTTTTGGTCCTTTTATAGTTAAATCAGGACGATTAAGAAGAACCTGTACTCCGTCTGATATTGCTATATGCTGCTTTCCAATTTTTGACATAATTACACTTAAAAAATACTACATAAAACTTCTCCACCAGCCTTGATATCCCTGGCTTCGTTATCCGTAATGATACCTTTGGAAGTAGACAATATAATAATCCCAAGACCATTATACACCTTGGTTAACTCTCTATAAGGTCTAAACACTTTTTTGCCCGGCTTTGAGATAATTTTCATCTCACTGATCACCGGAACACCGTCTTTACCTTCGTATTTTAGGTAGACCTTAATTTTCAAAACTCCTTTTCTTTCTTCGAAAGTCTCTATTTTTGAGATATATCCCTCTCTTAATAAAACTTTCAGAACACTCTCTATCTTCTTTGAATAATAAACAACCGTATATTCTTTTTTTACCAACTGAGCGTTTCTAATTCTTGCTATCGTATCTGACAGTAAATGCGTTTGCGACATATCTTTTTTCCCTTTTCTGTTTACCAACTTGCTTTTATAACCCCAGGCAGTTTGCCCTCAGAAGCTAACTTTCTAAGCCATATTCTGGAAAGCTGAAATTTTCTATAAACTCCTTTTCCACGCCCACTCAAAAGACACCTATTCCTAATCCTGTTTTTTGCACTATTTCTAGGCAATTTACTAAGAGAAGCTTGAGCTTCAAACCTTTCCTCTAAAGTAACAGTTTTATCATTACGAATAGATTTGAGAGCATCTCTTTTATTCTTGAACTTTTCGTATAATTCAATTCTATGTAAATTCTTTTGTATTGTACTGGTTTTAGCCATAAATTAATATCATTTCAATTAAAAAAAGGAACATTAAAAGTTTCTAATAAAAACTTCGCTTCCTCATTTAGGTCAGTAGATGTGACTATTACTATATTCATTCCTCTAATTTTATCAACCTTATTATAATCAATCTCCGGAAAAACTATCTGTTCTTTTATACCAAGAGAAAAATTCCCCCTACCATCAAATTGCTTTGAACTAAGGCCCTTAAAATCTCTTACTCTAGGCAAAGCAATGTTTACAAGCCTATCCAAAAACTCATACATCATCCTTTTTCTTAAAGTGACCTTACAACCAATTTTCATACCCTGTCTTAACTTGAAGCCCGCTATAGATTTTTTTGCTTTTGTAACAACAGGTTTCTGCCCTGTAATAAGCATTAAGTCATCAAATACCTTGTCTATCACTTTAGTATCTGACACAGCATCTTTAACAGAGACATTCACAATTATTTTTTCAAGCTTTGGTATTTGAAAAAGATTTTGGAAATTAAATTTTTCTTGTAACAGCTTCACACTAACTTTATCGTAATGCTCATGTAACCTTGCTTTATTCATAACTAACCATCTATTTATCTATTAATTCACCTGATTTTTTGGAGTAGCGCACTTTTACTCCTTTATCATTCATCTTAAAACCTATTCTCGTTATAGAATCGCTTTTAGGATCAATATGCATGATTTTAGACATATTAACAGGCATTTCTTTTTCTATAATACCACCATCAGGATTTAACTTATTTGGCTTAGTATGTCTTTTAACAACGGCAACTCCTTCAATAACAGCCATATTATCTTTTGGGATAACCTTGATGATAGTAGATACTTTCCCCTTGTCTTTACCTGCTATAACTTGTACTTTGTCGTTTTTTTTAAACTTGCTAGCCATTCTACAATACCTCTCGTGCTAATGATATTATTTTCAAATAATTTTTTGCTCTTAATTCTCTAGGAATGATACCAAATATACGGGTACCGACCAACTCACCTTGCTTGTTCAGCAGCACAGCTGCGTTCTCAAAAAACCTGATTACCACAGCATCTTTTCTTCTTTTCTCCTTCCTTGTTCTTACGATAACAGCGTGAAAAACTTCTCCAGACTTAACTTTATCTGAAACAGCCGATTCTTGAATAGAAACAACTATCTTATCTCCAATCCCCGCAGACATCTTGTGACTACCACCCAAAACCTTAATACACCTGACTGTTTTAGCCCCTGTATTGTCCGCAACATTTAATATACTGCCCATTTGTATCATATAAAACTCCTTAATTGTCAAACAAAACTTTCCACTTCTTCAACTTGGATATAGGTCTACTTTCTATAATCCTAACCTTATCGCCTATATTGAAATTATTTTCTTCATCATGCGCCAAATACTTCTTACTCTTCTTTATAATCTTTTCATATCTTTTATGCATAACCTTTCTTTCAACCAAAACTGACACTGTTTTATCAGCTTTATTGTTTATAACCACACCTTCTAAAATCTTTTTGGACATATTTTATATAATTAAATTTGCTTCTGTTTATTGAGCGCTGTAAAAATCCTAGCAATAGTTTTTCTAACCTCTTTTACCCGAGAAGTATTAGTCAATTCTCCCAATACTTTCTGAAACCTTAAATTCAAACTTTCCTTTTTATACTTTATTAACTCGTCTTGTAAAGTTTTTTTATCTAATTTCTCTAACTCCTTAAACTTCATTTAGATTACCTCTTCAATATTTTTAACGAACTTTGTTTTAATCGGCAACTTCGCAGAAGCCCTTTCAAATGCGCCCATAGCTTGCTCTTCTGTAACTGAATCCAATTCGAACAAAATTCTACCAGGCTTCACCCTACAAGCCCAAAACTCTGGAGAGCCTTTTCCTCTACCCATCCTAACATCCGCTGGTTTTCTGCTCACTGGAACATCAGGGAATATCCTGATCCACAACTTACCAACTCTTTTTAGGTGTCTTGTAATCGCTTTTCTCGCAGCTTCAATTTGCTTTTCTTGGATCCTTTCAGGCTCAAGAGCTTTCAAAGCATATTTACCAAATGCGATTTTGAATCCTCCTTTAGCTTTGCCGTGTATCCTACCCTTAAAAGCTTTTCTAAATTTAGTTTTCTTTGGATGCAGCATCATTCTTTACCGACGTAATATTTTTTTTATTATCTAGCTTATCTCCCTGATAAACCCAAACTTTCACTCCTATAAGCCCGTAAATAGTGTGAGCTTCAGCATAGTCATACTTTACAATCGCTCTTAAAGTATGCAAAGGCACCCTGCCCTCTCTATACCACTCAGTCCTAGCTATTTCAGCCCCACCTAAACGGCCAGAAACACTTATCTTAACTCCTTTTGCTCCCATTTTCATAGAGCTCGTCATAGCTCTCTTCACAGCTTTTCTGAAAGAAACCCTTTTCTCCAATTGTTCTGCCACGGAACGAGCGATAAGCAAAGGTTCAGTTTCTGCCTTTTTAACTTCCGTAATATTTATAATCACCTCACCTGCAGTAATCTTAGATATATCATCTTTGATTTTTGCAATGTCAGTACCTTTTTTACCTATAACAACACCAGGCCTAGAAGAATGTATATTTATTATAATCTTATTCGCAGGACGCTCTATAGAAACTTTACTAACCCCCGCATAACTCAATTTATCGAAGATCATTTTCCTTATTTTAATGTCTTCATGCAACTTCTTCGCATACCCTTTATTACAATACCAAGAAGAATCCCAAGTAGAAATTACACCAAGTCTAAAGCTTATTGGATTAACCTTTTGTCCCATATTATACCTCCATTTCCTCTAATACAATCGTCACACTGCTAAAAGGTTTTATAATCCTATTAATTCTTCCTCTAGCCCTTACCATAGAACGCTTTAAAGTCAAAGACTTACCTATCCTAACCTCTTTCACATACAACTTATCAATATCCAAACCGAAATTATTCTGCGAATTAGCAACAGCCGATTTTAAAACTTTTTTTATGGTTTTAGAAGCTATTCTTTTACAAAACTCCAACTGCAACATCGCTGCATCAACACGCTCTCTTCTAATAAGGTCTGCGATAATATTCAACTTCTGAACACTTGACTTAACCATTCTATCTTTTGCTATAACTTGCATAAACTAGCCTTTTTATAAATTCATTATTTTCTATTATTTCCATGGCCCGTAAAAATCCTTGTCGGAGCAAATTCTCCTAATTTTTTACCAACCATTTTTTCGTTTACCAACACAGGAACAAACTTTTTGCCATTATACACAGAGAAAGTCAGACCAACAAAATTTGGGAGTATCGTAGAACTTCTGGACCACGTCTTAACTACTGTATACTTGCCACCAGAGATCGCATTATTTACTTTCTCAAGCAACTTAGGCTCTACAAACGGCCCTTTCCAAACTGATCTATTACCCATAATTATTTAATATTTTTATTTATTTCTTTTGTGTCTACTTTTAACTATAAATTTATCTGTTCTTTTATTATTCCTGGTTTTGAATCCTTTTGTAGGCTTCCCCCAAGGCGTAACAGGATGTCTACCACCAGAGGTTTTACCTTCACCACCACCATGCGGATGATCAACAGGGTTCATGGCAACACCTCTAACTTTAGGTCTGCACCCAAGCCATCTTTTTCTACCAGCCTTACCAAACTTGATGTTCTTATTATCAGCATTTGAAATCACCCCTATGGTAGCTTTACAATCGCCCTCAACAATTCTAACCTCTCCTGAACGCAATTTTATAGAAACTTTGCCAACATCTTTATTCACAATTGTAACACTTGTCCCAGCTGATCTAGCAATTTGGCCACCTTTTAAAGGCTTCAATTCAACGTTATGCACAGACGTACCAACCGGGATATTTTTCAAAGGAAGGCAGTTACCAACTTTAATCTCAGCATTAGCAGAAGACATAAGCTCGTCCCCTGGCTTTACTCCATCCGGGGCTATGATATAAGAGTACTCACCGTCTTCATATTTGATCAAAGCAATATGAGCCGACCTATTAGGATCATACTCAATCCTCTCAACGATAGCAGCCAATTCCTTTGACCTTCTAAAGTCAACGATTCTATATCTTTTCTTAACACCCTTGGATTTACCCCAAACTGTTGTTCTACCAAGATTATTCCGCCCACCCTTGCTGTGGTTTACATCAAGCAGCTCTTTCTTTGGCTTACCTTTCCAAAGGTGACTTTTGTTCACCAAAACTAATTGCCTTTGGGACGGAGTAATAGGATTATACTTAATTAACGCCATCTTTAGATACCTTTAGAAAATTCAATTTTTTGCATATTTTTAGTAGTTACAATAGCTTTCTTATAACCACTCTTCATACCTTTTTTCCCCTTAAAAACCCTAGCTTTACCAGGAATATTTATTATGTTCACGCTTTTAACAGAGACATCGAAAATTTTCTCTACAGCTTTTTTTATTTGGACTTTATCACTATCTTTAGCAACAACAAAAACATACTTACCCTGCTTTTCTAAATCACTACTTTTTTCAGTTAAGACAGGTCTTCTTAAAATGTCGTACGACTTAAACTCCATCATCTCAACCTCTCTAAAACGCTATTAAAAGCCTGCTCAGAAAAACAAATTTTATCATGCTTTATAACATCCAAAACATTCAGCCCCATAACAGGCAGAACATCTGCATCAAACCTATTTCTCATAGACTTTAAAAATCCAGCATCGAACTCGTTATCAATAAACAACATTTTCTTGGAATCGCTATTGCTATACATATTGTTAAAAGTCTTAGTTTTACCATCTTCAATCTCGAAGCGCTCGTGTATACTAATAGATTTATCTTTAAATTTCAATGCTAAAGCATTCAAAAGTCCTAATTTCTTTACTTTTTTATTAATCTTATAGTCAAAAACCTTATCCTTAGTCGGTCCAAAAATAACTCCACCACCCCTAAACTGAACTCTTCTATTACTGCCATGCCTCGCTCTTCCCGTTCCTTTCTGCTTATAAATTTTCCTTGTTGAACCACTCACTTCAGAAACTCCTTTTGCATGAGCAATGGCGCTCCTTTTTTTTGCCAATTGCCACACAACTATCTGATGTATCAAGTCATGCCTAATGCTCTGCAAGTTTAATATACTAGCATCAACCTTTCTTAATGGCTTTTTCTCAAAATCTAATACTTCTAATTCCATTTTTACCTCAACATTTAATAGGACAATGCTTTTTTAATAGCATCTCTAATATAGATATACCCCTGCTTGTTACCCGGCACAGCACCCTTGACAACCAATAAGTTCAACTCTTGATCTATGTCAACAACCTCAATATTTTGCGTAGTAACTACCTTACCACCCATTCTACCAGCCATTTTCTTTCCTTTAAAGGTCCTACCTGGATCTTGACGTTGCCCGGTTGAACCAGCTGATCTATGACTAATAGAAACACCATGGCTGGCTTCCAAGCCTCTAAAATTATGTCGCTTCATTGCACCGGCATACCCCTTACCTATAGAAGTTCCCGTAATATCAACACATTGACCTTTTTTAAAATGATCAACGCCTATCTTACATCCAACTTCAAGCAAATACTTTTCAGCAACAATAAATTCTTTAATTTTAGCTTTAGGCGCCACATTAGCTTTTTCGAATAATCCCTTTATACTCCTATTTAGCCTCTGAGGTTTTTGGTCAAAAGAAGCAACTTGAACAGCATTATAACCATGCTTAGCTTTATTTTTGATGGAAAGAACCACATTTTCTTCCACTCTTATGATAGTAACAGGCACAGCTTCTCCATTTTCTTTGTAAATTTGAGACATGCCTATCTTTTTTGCTATAACACCACTTCTGCTTAATTTCATTTCTCCACTCCTTTCATTTTGATTTGAATATCCACACCAGCAGATATATCCAATTTCATCAAAGCATCAACGGTTTGAGGTGACGCTTCTATTATCAACAATCTAGAATGATCCCTGATTTCAAACTGCTCTCTTGATTTTTTGTCAACGTGAGTAGATCTGTTCACCGTGAATCTACTAATTTTTCTCGGCATAGGAACAGGGCCCTTATATCTCGCCCCTATTCTTGATATTGTATCCACTATATCACCAGTAGCTTTATCTAAAATCCTATGATCAAACGCCCTAAGTTTTAATTTTATTGTTTGTTGAAAATCCATGCTAATTCCCATTATTTAATAATTTCAGTAACAACTCCAGCACCAACGGTCTTGCCGCCTTCTCTGATCGCAAATTTCAAACCTTTGTCCATTGCAATTGGGGCTATCAATTCAACCACGATCTCCGTGTTGTCCCCAGGCATTACCATTTCCACCCCGTCTTTTAGCTCAACAGCTCCTGTAACGTCTGTTGTTCTAAAATAAAACTGCGGCCTATAATTCTTGAAGAACGGCGTGTGCCTTCCCCCTTCATCTTTTTTCAACACATATATCTCCGCCTTAAATCTTGTGTGCGGTGTTATGCTACCAGGCTTCGACAGTACTTGCCCTCTTTCCACTTCTTCTTTCGCAACACCCCTAAGCAATAGTCCGGCATTATCTCCTGCCATTCCTTGCTCCAACTCTTTCTTAAACATCTCCACACCTGTGACCACACTCTTACGACTAGGCCTTATTCCAACTATCTCTATCTCTTCTCCCACTTTAATTTTACCTTGTTCTATCCTTCCTGTTACCACGGTTCCCCTCCCTGAGATTGAAAACACATCTTCAATAGACATCAAGAACGGCTTGTCTAACTCCCTAGCAGGCATTTCTATTTTTTCATCAACAGCCTTCATTAGCTCTCTTATTGATTTTTCACCCAGATCACTACCTTCTTCAGTTAATGCCTTTAACGCAGACCCCCTAACTATTACTGTATTGTCTCCATCAAATCCATACTTGGTTAACAACTCTCTTATTTCGATTTCAACCAACTCCAGCAATTCTTCGTCAGCTACCATGTCGACCTTATTTAAAAACACTACCAACACTTTTATTCCAACCTGTTTTGCCAGTAGGATATGCTCTCTTGTTTGTGGCATTGGTCCGTCAACTGCGCTTACAACTAATATCGCACCATCCATCTGTGCCGCACCTGTGATCATGTTTTTTACATAATCGGCGTGGCCAGGACAATCCACGTGTGCGTAGTGCCTTGCTTCAGTTTCATACTCCACATGCGCAGAGTTGATGGTTATACCCCTTTCTTTTTCTTCTGGAGCCTTGTCTATCTCATCATACTTAACTGCTTTTTTACTAAAATACTTCGTAATTGCAGCAGTTAAAGTTGTTTTTCCATGGTCAACGTGTCCTATCGTACCTGTGTTTACGTGCGGTTTGGTTCTTTCGAATTTACCTTCTGCCATTTCTTTTTCTCCTTTATTTTTGTTTGTTAATTATTTCTTCGGCAATGTACGTAGGAACTTTCTCATAATTTGCAAATTGCATACTATATTGAGCCCTTCCTTGAGTCATAGATCTCAATGTATTAACATAGCCAAACATCATAGCTAACGGGACTTTTGCTTTTATGGTTTGAGCATTACCTCTTGGCTCCATACCCAAAACCTGCCCACGTATACTGTTTAAGTGCCCTATCACATCACCTATGTAATCATCAGGCGTAACAACCTCAACGTCCATTATAGGCTCCAACAACACTGGAGAAGCTTTTTTTATTCCATCTCTAAACGCAGCTTTAGCAGCTATCTCAAACGCTAAGGCACTTGAATCGACATCATGATACGCCCCATCTAATAACTGGGCTTTAAAATCTATACAAGGATAACCAGCTAAAACGCCGGTTTTACTAATCTGCTCTATCCCCTTTTCAACAGCAGGTATATATTCTCTCGGAACGTTACCACCAACAACCTTGCTTTCAAACTGATATCCAGCCCCTTGCTCTAACGGCTCAAACAGTATTTTTACCCTAGCAAACTGCCCAGCACCACCGGTCTGTTTTTTATGCGTGTAATCTATCTCGTAAGAATCAGTAATAGTCTCTCTATAAGCAACTTGCGGAGCACCTATATTGGCATCAACTTTAAACTCTCTTTTCATCCTGTCTATGATAATTTCAAGATGAAGCTCGCCCATTCCAGCCAACTTAGTTTGGTTAGTCTCAATATCAGTTTTAACTCTTAAAGATGGATCTTCAGCAACCAATCTCGCAATTGCAACAGACATTCTTTCTTGATCCTGAGTAGTCTTCGGCTCAACAGCAACTTCTATAACAGGTTCAGGAAACTCCATTTTTTCCAAAATTATATCATACCCCAATTCAGTAAGCGTCTCTCCCGTAGTTGTACCCTTCAAGCCAGCCAGAGCTACTATGTCACCAGAATAAGCTTCCTTAACATCTTCCCTATTGTTAGCGTGCATTTGCAACATACGCCCAACCCTTTCTTTTTTATCCTTGGTCGTGTTTTGTATCGTCACTCCCGACCTTAAAATACCTGCATAAATTCTAACAAAAGTTAAAGAGCCAACAAACGGATCATTCATCACCTTGAACGCAAGCGCGCAAAGCTTTCCTTCATCAGAGGCAGGTATAACGACCTCCTCCTGAGTATTTACATTAATTCCCTTCACCCCAACAATATCAACAGGACTTGGAAGATACTCAACAACCGCGTCAAGCAAAGGCTGCACACCTTTGTTTTTAAATGCCGAACCACAAAAGACAGGAACAAACAAACTGCTAATTACACCTTTACGAACGCATCTTCTAATCTCTTCAACGCTCAACTCATCTCCCGCAAGGTACTTCTCCATCGCTTCGTCATCCGCATCGACGACAGTCTCTATAAGCTTAGCCCTATACCTTTGCGCCTCTTCTTTTAAATTCTCAGGGATATCACCAAATTCGTATTTAGCACCAAGAGCATCACCTTTCCATATTATCGATCTATTACAAACCAGATCCACAACTCCTTGAAAATTCTCTTCGGAACCGATAGGTAACTGCATAACAACCGGAATAACACCAAGCCTATCAACAATCATGGCAACGCACTTAGAGAAATCAGCCCCCACCCTGTCCATTTTATTGACAAAACATATCCTAGGAACGTTGTATTTATCAGCTTGCCTCCACACTGTTTCCGACTGAGGCTCTACACCAGCCACACCATCAAACACCGTCACAGCACCATCTAAAACCCTTAACGACCTCTCCACTTCAATTGTAAAGTCTACGTGCCCAGGAGTGTCGATGATATTAATCCTACATTCTTTACCGCCTTCACTTTTCCAAGAACAGGTAGTAGCAGCAGAAGTAATTGTAATACCACGTTCTTGCTCTTGCTCCATCCAATCCATCGTCGCATTTCCCTCGTGAACCTCACCTATCTTGTGAGATTTGCCGGTATAGTAAAGAATACGCTCCGTAGTTGTGGTCTTTCCGGCATCAATATGAGCCATGATACCTATATTTCTATAATCCTGAATCTTAGTCTCTCTAGCCATACCTACCACCTATAATGAGAAAACGCTTTATTCGCTTCTGCCATTTTGTGCGTATCTTCTTTCTTCTTATAAGCAGCTCCTTTTTTGTTGTGCGCGTCCAACAATTCAGCAGACAACCTACTAACCATAGTTTTTTCACCTTTCCTACTCTTAGCCGCATTAATAAGCCATTTTAACGCAAGAGCAAGAGACCTACCTGACTTCACCTCTACTGGGACCTGATACGTAGCGCCACCAACCCTTCTGGACTTAACCTCAACCAACGGCTTAACGTTCTCTAGGACTTCCTCAAAGGACTCCACTGGGTCCTTATCAATCTTCTTGGCAAGACCATCTATAGCACGATACACTATGTGTTCAGCGCGAGACTTTTTCCCGTCCACCATCGTGCAATTTATTAATTTAGCAACTACGATGCTACCATATTGTGCATCCGGCGTCACATCTTTTTTTACTGCGGCTCTACGTCTTGACATATTATATAATTATTATTTAGGTTTTTTAGCTCCGTACTTGGACCTACATTGTTTTCTGTTTTTGACACCTTGAGTATCCAAAGCACCCCTAATAGTATGATACCTCACACCTGGCAAGTCCTTTACTCTTCCGCCTCTAATCAAAATCACAGAGTGTTCCTGCAAATTATGCCCTTCACCAGGAATATAACTTGTAACCTCATAGCCGTTAGTAAGCTTTACCCTAGCAACTTTTCTCATAGCAGAGTTTGGCTTTCTTGGCGTAGTCGTATAAACCCTAGCGCAAACCCCTCTCTTTTGAGGACACGTCTGTAAAGCCGGCACTTTATTCTTGACTCCTTTACTTTTTCTTGGCTGTCTAACCAGCTGGCTAATAGTTGGCATTATAAAAAACTATTTAATTTATTGTTAAAATACTATAGGTCAGCAGATAATATTTACATCTTACTCCCTAGTCAAGATATTTTTACGAAAACTCACATTTACTTCGCGGGAGTGTTCATAAATAGATAGAAAGAGCTAAAGCTTTGTTAAAAAATAAAACAAGGGATAATCTTAGCATTTCAGAACACTTGCTAAAGCGTTTAGTCTTGCGATTTAATCTAGCAAGCATATCCCTTAAGGAGGAATTGAAGCTCTCAACCAAACAAGTTTCAGACTTTGTCTGCAGATGTATTTGAGCAATTTTATAATGACAATAGACCTCATACCCATCTGTACACATATAACGAATTTGGTATTTTTCTCCTAGCTCACGAGCTAAATCTACGTAATTTTCTTTATCACCTGAACCTACTTTAAACGCAACAGTTTTGAATCTGTCCCTATCGACAGCAGTCCATATTCTTGTTTTATTCTCTTTTTTTTGACGTATGTATATAGCTCATCCATCTCTAATATCTCTATACGCTTCTTATCTCCCTCTATCTTTTGATTCGTCACCATCTCATCTACTACTTTCCCTGCTTGTTTGATCCAATAAAATACTGTACTTAACGGGATATTTAATATGTGAGCTATCCTCCTAATTCCGCAGTTATTTAGATACATCTTTATCACCATGCTCCTCTCTTTATTACCATATTTCCAATTCTTCCTACCATCTCCTTCTGTAAAGTTTTTATTACAACTCTTACATTTGTATCTCTGCTTTTTCCTTGCATATCCATTTTTTGATACCCCTTTCCCTTTGCAATATTTACATTCTATTTTCTCCATTTTTCCCTTTCTTTTTTTTCCTTCCCTCTCCTTATATCACATTCTTTTCTTCTTTCCTATCCCTTTTAAAACACTCCCTACTTCGCCATACGCCCAATTATTTTGTGTCGAGCACAATAGAGATTAATGACATAAAATATAAAAAAGCCTACTAGACTAACCATACTACCCACATAAAAACTTCTGACTACGGGCATATCAAGAATAAAATCATTAACCAACATACCTAAAATTGTCAGGACTATCACAGATAAGAATTGAACTTCGTTAGCAATTCTACCGAATAGAATGGTAAGCATCAATGGAATTGCCAAAGTAACACCAAAGTATCCTTTCATCATAATATAAAACTTATCTATACTATCAATAAAATGGCTGGCCAAAAAAAATGTCACTCCACCAATCAATACCAAAGCACCTATTTTAAAAACGTAGTTAAGAGTATATTTTGGCCCAAGCAGGTCATATACCAGAGTGGCGCTACAAATGAACAAAAAGGAATCCAATGTTGACAATATGGTCGCCGCAATCCCAGAAAGAAACACACCTCTAAACCCAATAGGCAACATATTCATCGCATAATTAAAATAAGCTTCGTGAGGAGCGGCCTCAGACGTCATAGCTTTTGCGTACATAGAGCCAGTAATCGTACAAAAATCAAAAAACATCCAGCATATAATGGAAATAAAAATTCCATACTTTGCTACCTGAGTTGATTTGGCAGCAAAACATCTTTGGTAAAAAACAGGGCTCATGAAGGTGGCAATCACAGCAATAAAGAACCACACCAATAATTCAGACAAGTTTTCTCCCCCATGTATAGAAAAATAGCTCGGGTCCAAATTTTCAGATAAATACCCAAATCCACCATACTCAATAAATGAAAAGACAACCACCATGATAACAGAAACAAACATCAACACGAACTGAATTGCGTCCGAGTATACGATGCCACTAAACCCCCTAACACCTATGTAACCTATGCAAAACAGAAGTCCAGAAAGCATCGCCACATCCATATCCCAACCAAAAAGTTGCTTTAACAAAAGCCCAATCCCAATTGTATAACTAACAGGCAAAACCCTAACCATAACCATGACAGAAACAATTTTGGCCGCTATCTTACCGTATGTTTTTTCTATTATATCCGGGATAGAAAAGGCACTCATCCCCCTTGCCTTTACAACAAAAAAGCACATAAAAACAACTGCCGCCAAGTAAAACCCAACCCCATATACCATTACAGCATATATGCCCTTCTTAAAAGCTATTTGCGTAATCCCAAATACATCACCATACCACGTTGTAACCAGCGTAGTTACAAACAAAGGTAACGTTAACTTCCTTCCAAACAATAAGTAATCAACCAATTCGTTTTCTCTGTGCTTTCTACATAAATAAATCGTATATACTAAAGTGAGGGTAGTAATGAACACAAAAACTATCGCATCTAACGGATGAACATCCAAAGGCATACAAATGATCTAAAGCAGTTTAATAAAAAAGGTTAACCATCTCGAACATTACAATGGCACACCCAGCTAATAAAATGGCAATCACAGTTGGCTTAAAAAACACCTCCCTCTGATTTTTACTAATTTTTAGTGCAATTAAAGAAGGTAAAATAACTGCCAAAACGCTCAAACTTACCGCAGCAAAAGCCAATGCTTTTATAAAAATGTCTTTATCTATGACAACTATAATTATCGGAGGAACAAAAGTAATAAGCCCGGCTTTGATTTTACTAGAAACAAAGCTTCCGTCCAATTTTAGTTTTTCCAAGAAATAATCATACAACCCAACTCCAACACCTAAAAAAGAAGTAATAATCGCAAGCCAGCTAAAAACCGTAACAACATATGACAACGACTCTAGCCCCGTAACACTTGCAAGAGCGGATACAAAATCACCAAGATTGTTTCCATTCTCCTTAACACTTTCAAAGCTTCCTGCACCATCTTTAGGCAAAGTCAAAACAGTGAATAATATCCATAATAAATACACTACCAAACTCAATAAACTACCTCTAAAGAACGCTTTCTTTACCTGCTTTTCGTCACGATCCAAGTATTTAATTATAAATGGAATACTGCCATGAAACCCAAAAGAAGTGAAAAACAATGGCACCACTCTACATAAGCTTGCGCTTTCAAAAGAATTCAAGCCAAAACCGCCGATGTTTTCAATTCTAATCTGAGGGAACAATATCACAAGCAACACACAAAAAGCGACTACTTTTACCAAAAAAACAATCCTGTTCCCTAAATCAAACGCCTTAAAATCAATGAGGGTCAAAAGAACCAAAATAAACACTATAAAAGCCCTTATATATCGACCAAAGTCACCATTAAACAATCCTTTTATCAACGATATTTCGACTATCCCAGAAATATAAGCAGAAATAAGAGAATAAAACAAGGTAATTATTGATAAATCTGCTATCAACACAGCTTTTGGTGAAAGCTCCCGTCTGCACAATTCGGAAATAGAAAAAGCGCCACCATGCACCAAGTTAATTTTTAGCGCAATAATCGAGGCATAATACCCCAAAACCCACATCAAAACCATTAGTACCGCACTATTACCCAACCCTAAAGAATAAGTCGCTAACGGCAATGGCAACATGCCAGCGCCTATCGCAGCTCCAGCCACAATTAAAGTGGCACCAAATAGTTTGTTTTTTACCATAGTTCACAGACCTTACAATCAAAAAAACCTAGAAGATGCTACAACAGGACTTTTTTATTTGCAATAAATAGTTTAAGCTAAAATTAACACCGCAATAGTGATTTACCCCTCTAGCAAATTAAAACTTGGAAATTTTATCTAATCTGATATTTCTATAATTTTTATAATGTGCTAGCATGCCATGTAGCAAAAAGGCAAAGGAGAATAAACTATGGAACAAACAAAATATGATCACGTCAAGATAGAGAAAAAATGGCAAGATTTTTGGGACGTTTCTTGCACCTACCAAACAAACAATAACGACTTGCGTGAAAAGTACTATGTCTTAGAGATGTTCCTGTACCCATCTGGAAAGATACACATGGGGCATGTACGCAACTATGCGATTGGAGATACGCTGGCTCGTTTCAAGAAAGCGCAGGGGTTCAATGTACTCCATCCAATGGGCTGGGATGCGTTTGGCTTGCCTGCGGAAAATGCAGCAATACAACATAATTTACATCCAGATGACTGGACGATGGAAAATGTTACCGAAATGAAAAAACAACTCAGATCTTTGGGGTTTTCGTATGACTGGTCTAGGGAGATAAATACATCTAAACCGGAGTATTACAAACATGAACAAGCAATGTTCATTGACTTTTTACAAAAGGGGCTTGCATACCAAAAAGAATCAATAGTCAACTGGGACCCAGTAGATTGTACTGTTCTGGCAAATGAACAAGTTGTGGATGGAAAAGGTTGGCGTTCAGGAGCGGAAATTCAAAAGAAAAAGCTAAAGCAGTGGTTCTTAAAAATCACTGACTATAAGGGAGAATTGCTAAGAGATTTAGACAATCTGCCAAATTGGCCAGATAACGTCAAGCTTATGCAAAGGAATTGGATTGGAAAATCCAAAGGAGCCCTAATCAACTTTGAAGTTGTTGGCATTAAAGAAAAAATTTGTGTTTTTTCCACAAGACCTGAAACCATTTTTGGCGCAACCTTCGTTTGCATAGCTTATGATCATAAATTTGCAAAACACATCAAACCATCTGACGAGAAGACAAAATTCATTGAGAACTGCAAAAAAGTCTCGGAATCTGGTGAACTAAACCCTGACATAGGGAAAGAAGGATGGTTTACAGGGCATTATGTTGCACATCCATTTCTAAAAGACAAACTATTGCCGATATATATAGCAAATTATGTGCTTTCTGATTATGGCAGTGGCGCTGTTTTTGGATGCCCTGCGCACGATGAGAGAGATTTCGAATTTGCACAACAATATAATTTGGAGATACTAGAAGTAATCAAGCCATTGGCTGATGCGGATACTAAAACTCCGTACACAGACAGTTCTGGTATACTGGTTAATTCAGAGTTTTTAAACGGATTACAGGTTTTAGATGCGGCTAAAGAGGCGATCAAGAGGTTTGAGTCGCTTGGAATCGGGCAAGAAGAAACCACTTACAGATTAAAAGATTGGGGAGTTTCTAGGCAGAGATATTGGGGATGCCCAATACCCGTTATATATTGTAAGTCATGTGGCACTATTCCTGTAGATAAGGAACACCTGCCAGTGGAATTACCAAAAGAGGTTTCTTTTGATGGCTATGGCAACCCACTTGACGCACACCCAACGTGGAAACATGTAAAATGTCATAGATGTGGCAAGGATGCGACGAGAGAGACCGACACGTTTGATACTTTTTTTGAATCATCATGGTATTTCGCAAGATTCTGCAGTTTGGAAACAGACAGGGCTTTTGATAAAAAAGTGGCACAAAAATGGCTGCCTGTTGATCAGTATATAGGCGGGATAGAACATGCAATCATGCATTTGTTATACGCACGATTCTTTACAAAAGCGCTAAGAGACTGTGGTTATCTTGACATAGACGAACCTTTCACAGGCCTTTTAACACAGGGAATGATTTGCCATAGAACCTTCAAAGATTCTCAAGGGAAATGGCTTAGCCCTGATCAAGTGGTGCAAAAAGGTGATAAATGGCTTACAAAAGAAGGAAATGAGGATGTTCTGGCTGGACGCATCGAAAAGATGAGTAAGTCCAAGAAGAACATAATCGACCCTAGCGATATAATTGCAAAATATGGCGCTGATTCTATGCGATTATTTGTCCTTTCCGACTCCCCACCCACAAGGGATTTGGAATGGTCTGATGAGGGTATAGAAGGTAGTTACAAGTATATTAGCTCTATCTATAAATTTGTTTTGGGCTTCATCAAAGAAGGAAAAAAAGTAGAAAATCCTTCTTTAGAGGAAGAATTAAAACTCAAAAAATTTGCACATCAAACAATCGCCGCTGTTACCGCTGATATAGAAGATTTTGCCCTAAACAAGGCAATAGCAAATATCAGAAAGCTTAGCAATAAGCTATTTGCAAGCAATGTTTCATTTGAATTAACAAAAGAAGTAATTGAAATGCTGTTAAAATTGATCTCTGCCTTCACACCTCATCTTGCAGCAGAATTATGGGAGAAAATAGGACATAAGCAAAGTTTACACGAACAAAGTTGGCCTATTGCTGATGCCGGACTTTTAGACAATGAAACTGCGAAGGTTGCTGTCCAAATCAACGGCAAGACCAGAGCACTAATCGAATTGCCGTATGATTGCTCAGAAGAACATGCTTTGGCATTGGTTAATGATACTGAATCACTCAATAAATACTTATCAGGTGTTCAAGTGAAAAAATTGATATACGTGAGCAACAAAATAATCAATTTCGTAGTTTAGTTAACGTTGGCAAAATTTTATAGACGACAGACAGCTTTAAAAAGCGTCTTTGAAAGTTGCTGCCGTCATTTTTGCAATTTTTTCACAAAAATAAAATTCGTTATAGTGAAGAGAATTATGTTGCCAATCACCAGACTTCCAAATGATAGAAAATGAAATTCCCCAATCCCTATTAAATTATACCTGAAGATATCAACAAAATGATAGATAGGATTGAACATAACGATTTTCTTCCAAAAATCAGGTAACGCGTTGACCGAGAAAAACACTCCCCCAAGATACACCATAGGCGTTAAAATAAAAGCTGGAACCCATGAAACATCATCAAAATTTCTTGCAAAAATCGCATTAACAATCCCAACAAGTGAAAAAAACATCGATATGAGGAATGCTATAAATAGTGCTATCAACGATGCATGAATATCAATCGGCTCAAAAAAATATGCGGTTGCAAGAACCATTACTCCATTGATAAGTCCGCGAAACACACCTCCCAAAGTAAATCCCAATATTATCATCCACGTTGGAATTGGCGCTATTAATAGTTCCTCTATATTTTTTTGGAATTTAGCACCAAAAAGGGAGAAGGATGTGTTGCCATACGAATTGTTAATTACAGCCATAACCACTAAACCCGGTACTAAATAATGTACATAGCTTACGCTCACACCAGATATTACCATTTCCCTGTCATCAAATAATATCTTCCCAAATATCAAAAAATATAGACTTGTAGTGATCATTGGTGGGATAAGTGTTTGCGGCCACATGCGCAGCATGCGTTTTATCTCTTTGCTAACTATTGTTTTTAGAGCTATAAATTTTTCCTTAATCTGCATGACCTAATTCACTATATTTAAAAATAATTCCTCTAGCCTATTACTCTGCGGCTGAATATTTTCAATTTCACCGCCTTGTGCGATAATATAAGCTATAACTTTGTTCAAGCTAGTCGTTTTATCTATTTTGACCTCAAACTTAGTGTTTGACAGTGGAGTTATATTGCAATCCATAAGTGGGATTCCCTGCTTTAGTTCGACAAGGTATTTTTTCTCTGGGTACGTATGAAAAATATTACTGAGGGAATCATTAACTATAATTTCACCCTTATTGATAATCGCTAAGCTGTCGCATAGCTTTTCAGCTTCCTCAAAATAATGGGTTGTTAAGATTATAGTTTTACCTTCTGCATTTAGGTTTTTTAGAATTGCCCAAATTTTCTGCCTCACTTCAATATCAACTCCAGCTGTTGGCTCGTCGAAGAATATGATCTGCGGGTCATGCATCAAGGCCCTTGCTATCATAAGCCTACGTTTCATCCCACCCGACAAAGCAACAGTGGTTTGCCCTCTTTTGTCCCATAAATCCAAACTTTTTAGATGCTTTTCTGCAATCTTTAATGCAGACTTTCTACCTATCCCAAAATATCCGGCTTGCGTTACTAAAACCTGTATAACACTCTCAAAAATTGCCAGATTGAACTCTTGTGGGACTATACCTACACACGCCCTGACAAATTCGTTATCACGTTCTAAATCTCTGCCCATAACCAGAATTTCTCCTGATGTTTTTTTAGTCAATGAAGATAATATCTCAACAAAAGTTGTCTTACCAGCACCGTTTTTTCCAAGTAATGCTAAAAATTGGCCTTTTTCCACATTCAAGCATATATTCTTTAGGGCCTGCCCACCATTCTGGTAAGTTTTTGATACCCCCTGCACACTTATAGCAAACACCTTTTTTTACCAATCCCTTTATTCAACATGGCTAAACTATACACTAAAATATATTTTTTGCATAAGTTTAAAATCAAGAGTTGGCAAATTTATAGGCGACAGAGAACTTGGAAAAGAGCGATGAATACAAGTGATGAGCATGAGGAGCGTACTATTTATACGTGATAAAATGCGAAGTCTGAAGTATTTTGAGGCCAATTTTTCAAGTTATCAGAGCATACCTCTGATGCTATAATCACCGACGAGACACAACTTCTTCAAATTCATCCTCTGTCATGGTTTTTACACCTAAACCTTGTGCTTTTTGCAACTTTGACCCTGGGTTCGCCCCAACAACTACTATATCTGTGTTTTTTGAAATTGAGGAAGTGACTTTAGCCCCAAATTTTTTAGCAATATCTTGCGCATCATCTCTGCTATATTTACTGAGTGTTCCTGTAAAAACCATAACCTTGCCATAAAGTTCTGATTCTATTGTAGCCTGAGTTTTGGTATGCCTTATGTTAACATACTGCAAAAGATTTTTCACCAATTGCTGGTTGTAACTATCTTGAGAAAATTCATGTAGGCTTCTAGCGATCACAGGGCCAATGCCGTCAATAGTTTCTAGCGTCTCTACACTATTGCATACCATAAGATTGCCTATTTCTTTAAAGTAATCAGCAATAATCTCGGCTGTAACAACACCAACATGCCTAATACCTAATGCGTAGATAAACCTGTGAAGCTCTATGTTCTTGGCCTTTTCAATTGCCTCCATTAAATTTTCAGCAGACTGTTCACCCCAACCATCCAGTTTCTCTAATACGTGACTTTGCAGACGGAATATGTCGCAGGGCGATTCCACCAACAACTCGGCATGAAACTGCGTTATAGACTGTCTGGACAAACCAACAATGTCAAAGGCTTCTTTTGAAACAAAATGGCATATTCTCTCTATTACTTGCGCCTCACATCTTATACCCCCGGTACACCTTTTGACAACGTCACCATCAATGCCTTCTATCAAGCTACCACAAACTGGACAATTTTGTGGAAAATTAAATTCACGAACATTATTTTTCCTCTGCTCTGCGTGCACTTGTACCACCTGTGGGATGACATCCCCAGACCTTTTGATTGACACAACGTCACCAATTCTTATGTCTTTCCTCAAAATTTCATCCTCATTATGAAGTGACGCTCTTGTGACCAATACCCCACCTAAATTTACCGGTTTTAACTTTGCAACTGGAGTGATGGCCCCAGTCCTACCTACCTGTACAAATATGTCCTCCACTTCTGTTTGAGCGTGCTCAGCAGGGAATTTATGTGCAAGTGCCCATCTAGGGGCACGGCTTATACTTCCCATTGCTTCTTGTAATTTTATGCTATTCACCTTGTAAACAAGGCCATCTATATCATAATTAAGTTCCGCTCTTTTCTTATACATCACCTCATAATACTCCATTATCTCTTCCTGTTGGCTGCAAATCTGCGTGTTGACGTTAACGAGGAATCCAAGTGATTTAAATCTGGACATCATCTCGCTTTGCGTGCCTATGCCTGAGATTCTTCCACCCCAAACAAAGTAACTCAGCCTTCTTTCTTTAGTAACATTTGGATCAAGTTGTCTTAAAGAACCAGAAGCAGCATTCCTAGGGTTGGCGAAAAGCGCCTTATTTTGCGCAGCACACATGCCATTTAAAACAAGGAAGTCTTGTTTACCCATGTAAACCTCTCCACGCACTTCAAATTCCTCTCTAGTAGGAACATTCAGAGGAAAGTCTGGCAGTGTTAGAATATTTTTTGTGATATCTTCTCCCACCTCGCCATCACCGCGAGTTGCGGCAACTTTTAATTCCCCATCCTTGTAACGCGCCGCAAAAGAGAGACCGTCTATTTTTGGTTCACAATAAAGTTCTACATTTTCAGTAGTTAATCTTCTGACCCTTAATAAAAAATCAGCAACTTCATCCGCTGTAAACGCGTTGCTAAGAGATAGCATAGGATATGTATGTTTTATTTTTCTAAAGCCTTTAGCTACCCCCCCACCCACAGTTTGAACTGAACTTAACTGTGGGTACAGCTCTTCAAGTTTCTGTAGTTCCTGCTTTAATTCATCATACTGTTGATCTGTGATAACAGGAGCGCTTTTTATATAATACAACTCATCATGCTTTTTAATTTCGTTCTTTAGCTTTTGCACCTTATTTTGTATTTCTAATATATCCACAACGACACTACGATATTTTTCTTATTTTTATAGAATAATCTATGTACAATATCAACAATAAACACCCTCGTCTAGCGTTGTAAATCCCATACTTTGCTCGTGGTTAGATCGGGTCACAGAATATTACCAAGGCTGATTAGGTTAAAATAAGGGCCATGGTTTGCGATTAGCTCCTGATGAGAACCTTCCTCAACCAAGCCCCCATCGCTAATCACAAATATCCTATCCGCATTTATTACAGTTGATAGCCTATGGGCAACAGTGATTGTAACCCTATTCTTAGATACTATACTTATCGCCTCTTTCACAATTGCTTCATTCTCATAGTCCAGCGAAGAAGTTGCTTCATCTAATAATAAAATCTCCGAGTTCTTTAGGATTGCTCTTGCAAGCGCTATCCTCTGTTTTTGCCCACCAGAGAGCATTATCCCCTTTTGACCCACAAAACTGTTGTATCTATGTGGAAGTTTAGAAGCAAATTCATCAACAGCAGCAATCTTAGCTGCATTTATAACCTCATCATAATTTGCTTGCGGGTTACCAAATAATATATTGTCATAAATTGTGCCGGAGAATATGGTGGGGTCTTGCGGAATATATGCAAACTTTCCTCTCAGGCTTTTTATATTTGCATTTTTTA
This sequence comes from Candidatus Bandiella woodruffii, assembly GCF_034359465.1. Lineage (NCBI taxonomy): Bacteria > Pseudomonadati > Pseudomonadota > Alphaproteobacteria > Rickettsiales > Candidatus Midichloriaceae > Candidatus Bandiella > Candidatus Bandiella euplotis. The sequence continues at coordinate 673,087 of NZ_CP110820.1, forward strand.
AAGCAATATTATTGAACAATATTTCACCGTTATCTACATCATAAAACCTCATCAACAGCTGAAGAATAGTCGACTTACCGGCACCGGATTTGCCAACTATTGCTATTTTCTCATTTGCTTTTATGGTGAAACTCAAATTCTTCAGAACAAATATATCCTTCTTTGAAGGATAAGAAAAACTAACATTTCTGAACTCTATATCTTTAAAGCGTGTATTGTGCAAATCCAATGCGTTAGGAAGCTCTTTGATATCGGGTTTCAACTCAAGAAATGCAGCTGCTCTTTCACATGCCACTGCTGATTTAATTATCTCCCCAGATATCTCTGCAAGCCCACCTATAGAACCTGCACAAACCACAGCCAAAAAAACAAACGATGATAGCTCACCAGGTGACATTTGACCATTTACGACGTCATATCCCCCGTACCATAAAATTAACCCAACACCACAAAAAATCAAAAAAATAACTGCGAAAGTTAACAATGCCCTTGCCCTTGCTAGCCTCAGAGAAGTTGTTAAACCTGATTGTATACTTGCCTGGCACTTGTCTATCTCGCTCCTCTCACTGCAGTATGACTGAATTGTTTTTATTGAATGAATCGATTCTTCGCATACTGAGGTGAGCAAACCCTGTTGGATTTGGCTTTCTTTAGATAATTTCTTTATTTTTCTGCCGAATATAATTATAGGGATTACTATAATCGGCGTAAGCACAACTATGAACAATGTAAGCTTTGAACTCATTGAAACAAGCATAACACCAGCTCCTAAAAACATTACAAGGTTTCTAAGGGCCACCGACATATTACTTCCTATCAAATTTTGAATAATAAGCGTATCATTCTGGATTTGAGATAGAATATCTCCAGTCTTATTGACTTCAAAGTAAGCAGGGGATAACCACATAGAGTGAGCAAACATATCTTTCTTGATATTTGAAGCAACGTTTTCGCCAATTGATGCCGTAAAATAATATCTTGCTGCAGTACCAATGGCTAAGAGTAAAATCAAAGCATTTTGAAAAATAAAAAACTTTAAAAATTCTGGGTTTAATGAATTGGAAAAAAAATTATCGATAACGTAACTTAGGTATCTGCTAAAAACTAATATGGATGATGAAGTGACCGCTAAAGAAATCAGCATTATCAATACTTTTATTTTTTGTTTCTGCAGATATGGTTTTAAAAACTTTAAACTTGAAATTGATTGCATATTATCCTATTTAACTTCTATACTTACGAGTATATTATAAGCCACTGTGTATACTGATAGTATTTCGAAGATTGTTTGAAAATTAAAAACCAGAGACTGGGGTGCAATTACCTCCACGAAAAGCCAAAATTTCAAAAGCAATTCTTGAAAGACAATGAGTATACAAAGGAAGCTACCATTATTTTTAGTATATATTTATGTATATTTCACTACTTTTTTATAAATTCAGAAAAATATCTCTTCTGTGTTTTGGCCTGATGACACTTTTTTTTAACTCCCAGGTGTTTGCAGAACAGAACAATAGCAACTCTATAGCAGACGTAATTGAAAAGTTAACCCCCGCAGTTGTTAATATCTCAACAACACAACTAATAGAGGGGAAAAATAATGATAACATCCCGCAAGACTTGCCAGAAGAATTTTATAAGTTCTTTGAAGAGTTTAACAACAACAGGGAAGGATTTGATAACAAGCCAACAAAAGTGTTGTCTTTGGGATCAGGCTTTTTTATCGACGATAAAGGCCACATAGTAACTAATAATCATGTAATTGACAACGCAGAAGAAATTAACATAACCATCGGTGACAATGATGGAAAAGTATACAAAGCAAAAGTGATAGGCAAAGATAAAAAAACTGATTTAGCCTTATTAAAGATAGAGGTAAAAGAGAAACTCCCTTTTGTCCGTTTCGGAGATTCTGATAGGATAAGAGTCGGAGATTCTGTGATAGCAATAGGAAATGCATTTGGATTTGGCGGGACCGTAACTTCAGGTATTGTATCTGCCAAAGGTCGGCATTTAGACGGCATATTTTATGAAGAGTTCATTCAAACTGATGCTTCTATCAATAGAGGCAACTCAGGCGGTCCCATGTTTAACATGAATGGCGAAGTTATCGGCGTGAACACAGCTATAGTTTCCCCTAGTGGTGGAAATGTTGGTATTGGATTCGCCATACCTTCAAATACGGCAAAATCCATTATCAATCAGCTTATAAAAGGGGGAAAGATTCAACGTGGTTGGTTAGGCATACAATTTCTACCAATTAATCAAAAAATTGCCAAAGCATTTGGATTGGGAGATGACGTACGAGGAGCAATAGTTGTTGATGTACTAAAAGGAAGCCCAGCAGAAAAGGCTGGGATTAAGATGAGTGACATAATAGTTAAATTCAACGGCATCGCATTAGACAAAGCTAACAAGTTTCCAAAAGTTGTTGCAAGCGCTCCTGTGAATAAAAAGATTCCATTAGACGTAATCAGAAAAGGAAATATTGTGACTTTATATGTGAGCCTGGAGTTTCAAAAAAATGATGATCAAATAGTTAGCAAGAGAGCCGAAACAACGGTAGGCACTACTTCATATGGGATTAGCGTTGCAAATTTAACAAGCGAAATCAGAAAACATTATAATATTGATGAAAGTATAAAAGCAGGCGTCGTTATCACAAAACTTGACAAAAACTCAAATGCTTTTAAAAATGGGGCAAAAGAAGGTGATGTCATCATAACAATCAACCAAGATGAAGTGAATTCTGCCAAACAGTTTAAAACATTACTTACAAATATAAAATTAAGATCACCTAAAGGAGAGGCTGTGGCTATATTGTTTATTTCCAGAAAAAACAACAATTCTATTATGCCCATCCCTATAGAGTTGGATTAAATGACTATTTTGTAGATCACTAAAACCATCTTAAAGACAATAAGAAAAAAGTAAATCGCAAGCCTATAGGACACATACGGCTACCTTGAAAATTGGCGTTGTCATCTTCGTGCTCTTAGTGGTACGCCTAAGCAAGGGGAGTGTTTTAAAAAGGATAGGAAAGAAGAAAAGAATGTGATATAAGGAGAGGGAAGGAAAAAAAAGAAAGGGAAAAATGGAGAAAATAGAATGTAAATATTGCAAAGGGAAAGAGGTATCAAAAAATGGATATGCAAGGAAAAAGCAGAGATACAAATGTAAGAGTTGTAATAAAAACTTTACAGAAGGAGATGGTAGGAAGAATTGGAAATATGGTAATAAAGAGAGGAGCATGGTGATAAAGATGTATCTAAATAACTGCGGAATTAGGAGGATAGCTCACATATTAAATATCCCGTTAAGTACAGTATTTTATTGGATCAAACAAGCAGGGAAAGTAGTAGATGAGATGGTGACGAATCAAAAGATAGAGGGAGATAAGAGGCGTATAGAGATATTAGAGATGGATGAGCTATATACATACGTCAAAAAAAAGAGAATAAAACAAGAATATGGACTGCTGTCGATAGGGACAGATTCAAAACTGTTGCGTTTAAAGTAGGTTCAGGTGATAAAGAAAATTACGTAGATTTAGCTCGTGAGCTAGGAGAAAAATACCAAATTCGTTATATGTGTACAGATGGGTATGAGGTCTATTGTCATTATAAAATTGCTCAAATACATCTGCAGACAAAGTCTGAAACTTGTTTGGTTGAGAGCTTCAATTCCTCCTTAAGGGATATGCTTGCTAGATTAAATCGCAAGACTAAACGCTTTAGCGAGTGTTCTGAAATGCTAAGATTATCCCTTGTTTTATTTTTTAACAAAGCTTTAGCTCTTTCTATCTATTTATGAACACTCCCTAAGCAAGACCAAAATACTTATTTACAAATTGATCTTGAAAAACTATCCTACGACAAATAGTTTTTTAACCATATACAGCTAATGTATTACAAAAACAAAGAGCAAGATTGGCATGCCACAACCATATTATGCATAAGAAATGAAAAAGAGGTTGTGATTATTGGAGACGGACAAGTCAGCCTGGGTAGCACTGTGATAAAAAACACTGCCAATAAAATCAGAACGCTGGCAAAAGATAGTATTATAGCTGGATTCGCTGGCGCTACTGCAGACGCATTCACATTATTCAACAGGCTTGAAGAGAAGCTTGAAAAGCACTCTTATAACCTAATGAGGGCATCGGTAGAATTAGCGAAGGATTGGAGACTTGATAAATACTTAAGAAGACTAGAGGCAATGTTGATTGTGGCAGACAAAGATATTACACTAATTTTAACTGGCAATGGTGATGTCCTAGAACCAGAAGACGGCCTGGCAGCAATTGGGTCAGGTGGTAACTATGCTCTGTCAGCTGCCAAAGCTTTGGTGGATGTGAAGGATATGAAGTTAGAAGACATAGCCAAAAAGGCTATGAAAATCGCTGCTGATATCTGCATATACACCAACCATAATACCGTTATGAAAAAAATTACCAGATAATAAATTCGCTGATATAAACGCTAAAATAGACACGTTAATGAGTAGTAAAAATTTATATATTAAAACGCATGGCTGCCAAATGAATGTGTATGATTCATTGAAGATGGAAGCTTTGTTAAAACCCCACGGATTTAAAGTCACTCAAGAAGAGAAAGAGGCTGATCTAATCATTCTAAATACATGCCATATTAGAGAAAAAGCATCCGAAAAAGTATATTCTGAATTAGGCAAGATAACTAATAACCAATCGGGTAAGAAGCCAACTGTTATCGTAGCAGGCTGCGTTGCACAGGCAGAAGGAGAAAATATATTCAAACGCGCTAAGAACGTGGACATAGTTGTGGGGCCGCAGTCATACCATAATCTCCCCAAGCTCTTGGAAAAAGTGAAGCGCCAAGAAAAATGGGTAATAGATTTAGATTTTGATGAAGAAAACAAATTTGATAACGTAGATGTACCAGATTCTCCAAAGCATTCTTCCTTTCTGACTATTCAAGAGGGGTGTGATAAATTCTGTCATTTTTGTTGTGTACCCTACACTAGGGGCAAGGAATATTCACGAAAAATTGCAGAAATTTATAGAGAGGCTTTGGGGTTGGTATCAAATGGAGCCAAAGAGATCACATTGCTTGGGCAAAATGTAAATGCTTTCCACGGGGAAGATGAGAACGGCAATCCACGCAGTTTAGGGTGGTTGATTAAAAAACTAGCGAATATTGATGGATTAAAGCGTATAAGATATACAACTTCTCATCCGAAAGACATGGTGGATGAAGAACTATTCGAAGTGCACGGTGGTGAAACAAAAGTTATGCCATTTTTACATCTGCCGGTCCAATCTGGCTCTGACAAAATTTTAAAAAGCATGAATAGAAAGCACACAAAAGACTTGTACTTTAATATCATTGATAAATTTAGAAAATATAGACCAGACATAGCATTCTCTTCAGATTTCATTGTTGGATACCCAGGTGAAACAGATGCAGATTTTGAAGATACATTGGAATTGGTAAGGCATGTGAAGTATGCTCAATGCTACTCATTTAAATACAGCCCAAGACCAGGAACACCAGCTTCCATAATAACAGATCAAGTGCCAGAAGAAGTTAAGACAGAACGTTTAGCTGTATTACAGCACCTGTTGAGAGAACAACAATTAGAGTTCAATCAACAGTTCGTGGGGCTTGACTTAGAAGTGTTATTTGACAAACCAGGAAAGTATACTGGTCAGATCATAGGTAAATCGCAATATTTTCAATCTGTTGTAGTGAAAGGTGGGGAAGAGATTATTGGTAATATAAGCAAAGTTAGGGTGTTACAAGCAGGTGCCAGTAGCGTTGTTGGCGTTATTTAGCCCTTAAAAGTCTCTCCATCTAAATGATCTGAGTTTTAAACAATGGTTGTAAAGAAATAGGTTTGAACAAAGTCAATATAAAAAATTGTCAATGTCATAAAAGTTGCAGGCAGTGGAAATAACTGTATAATGACTATATATGGTAATATAAAAAGAGCTAAAGAATGCTCCAAGGCATGGGTATACGAAAGATTGCAAGAGTGTTGTCATCTCTATTTTTTTTACTCGTTGGGAGCGTTGAAAGATAAAATAAGGATAAATGTGATGGTTTGATTTAAGGAAGTTTGGACCATGGTCTAAAAAAATTAACAAAAAACTGGTTTCCCCAAGAATTCAAAAGATTTCTTTGAGGTGGGATATGGTAATTTTTAGCTTTTTATTGATTCTGCGAAGCGTGATTTTATGAGCTTAGGCAGTAAGAACCGTTAAACGTTTTAAATTAAAGCAGATAGCATTCATAAATTCAGCAAACTGATTTTTGGCAATTCCTATGTATCGCAATCGTTTATTATCTTGAGAAAACACCCTCTCAAACGGAGCCCTTATGGAAGTATAGTATCGATCAAGGTCAAAATTCTTTTGCTTCATATTGTTTTTCTTGATGGCGCAAAAATGAATACCTCTGCTTTTAGCTGCATTCTTTGCTGGTGCAACACAATACCCTTTGTCAGCATAAACTGCTCCACTATTTGGTAAAACATGCGCAACTCCCTTTGCATCGGTAACATTAGCAGGCGTTATAGCAACCTTGTTGATCATTCCGGATTGAATATCTACGCTTACATGTTTTTCTTATAGCCATACCAAAATTTACTACCACCCTTGCACCCTATTTTGGCTTGTTTATCATGTGCGACTTTAGGCAAGACTTCGTTGTTAAGTTTTTCATATTTTTGTTTTCTGGCTTCATCCCGCTCTTCCCATAAATTAGCTTTGGAGATCAAGTGACTTGCATCAACAAAAGTAAATACCTCGCTCATATATCCTTGAGATTTTAGTTGATCTCTAAAAATGGCAAAGATTTTTGATAACAAATTTGTTCCTATCTTTGAGCGGATTCTACTAAAAACGCTATAATCAGGTGTGGCTTCGGTTAAATCAAAATCACAAAACCACTTGGCTGCAACACTGTCACTCAAATATCTTTCTAGTTCACGATCTGACAAATCTTCCATAAACTGTAACAACAAGCATTTAAATAAACGTAAAACACCATATCCCTTATAATTAGCAGGAGATTCAATTCCCTTCAGCTCTTGCTCTACTGCCCCAAAATTAAACAGCTCCTTAAATTTGCGATATTGATGCTCACTACCAACCAATTGATCCAAACATACCATTATTATTTGATGCGCTGATGACATTTTTCTCTTCTTTATTCTGTAATCCACTCCACTATACCTTTCTTTATTCCATCTTGCAACACTCCCTCAAAATGTAGCCAGAGCTTAATCGTAAGATCGACAACTTCTTCAGATTTTGAAACTACCTTTGTTTTTCTGGTCATTCTTGCAATTCTGTGCCTTGTGTTTGAGTTATTGGACTCAATTGAGAGTGTATGTTGTTTGCCAACAACATGTTGATGGCGAGGTATAACCTCTGAATAAACAGACCAATCGTCTGTGTAATAAGTGCAATTATCTCTACTTATGATTTTCCACAATTTTCTAAAGGTTGTAACGTTACGCTTACCAACCACCCAGGCAACAACTCTCTTGAGCTCCCTACTATAGGCTTTCCATATCCATAATTTGTTTTTTTGAATCTACAAAATGCCACATCTCATCTATTTCAACTTCTCTCAATTCTTCCGGCACTGTTGGTCTTGGTATCTTTTTAGCATACAGTATTATCCACTTATATACGCTAGTATGAGCTACTTTAAATAATTTCCCTAGCCATCTAAAGCTACTTTTCCCCATGCTGTACAATAACACTGCCAGAGCCTTCATCTCTGGCGAACAGCCTCTTAATTTAGTGTTTGTAAAATTACATCCACACTCTTTGCATTTATACCTTTGCATACCCCTAATATTACCATTCTTAACGTATTTACTGCTACTGCATTTTTTACACTCTGTATTCATATTTCTATTTTCTTTGTTGCTCGCTATATTCATTTTAGCATCTTATCTATCTTATGGTAACACTCCCAAAAATTTATCAAAGTCAGAATTATAATTGTCATTGTCAGCAAGTTGTCCTTTTTTAATCATGTGCAAGAGCTCTATTCCTGCAATAGTCCTGGCGGCACTTCTAAAGGATTTGAAACCAAGCATCGGTCTAGTTCGTTTCTTTACAAATCTGTGATCGCCTTCTATCCTATTGTTTAGATATTTGTTATGCCTAATTTCTATTTGGGGTTCTGTCGCATCTGTTGAAACACATAAGAATTTTTGATATTCTGAAAGAAATAGTTGCTGGTAATAATGTTTAAAGTAGACCCAAAATTAATGAAGTATTTTAGATAGTGTCGTCATGAGATTTGTGGTATAATATGAAAGAAAAGATAAATCAGGAGTAAAAATGGATTTAGGGCTACATAGGCATGATATAACAGATAATATGTGGGATTTGATAAAGGATCATTTACCAGGAAGGGAAGGTACGTGGGGAGGTTTGGCACATAATAACAGAAGATTCATTAACGCAGTATTTTGGATATTAAGAACAGGTTCTCCCTGGAGAGATTTGCCTTCAGAATATGGAGGATGGAAAAATACACATAAAAGATTTTGCAGATGGAGAGACAAAAGGATATGGGAGGCTTTATTGGAGATATTTGTGAAAGAACCTGATATGGAATGGTTAATGATAGACGCAAGTCATAGTAAAGTGCATCCACATGCTTCAGGTGCAAAAGGCGGCAATCAAGATATGAGTCGTACAAAAGGGGGCTCAATACAAAGATTCACCTTGCCTTGGATTCACATGGTATGCCACTCAAAGTTATTATCACAAAAGGCTCAGAAGCTGATTGCAAGCAGGCTGTTAATCTTATTGAAGAGATGAAAGCTGAGTACTTACTAGCCGACAGAGGGTACGATGTTAATTACATAATTGACCATGCCCAAGAATTGGGCATGAGAGTTGTTATTCCTCCTAAAAAGAACAGAATCACCCAGAGAAAATACAATAAAGATTTATATAAAATAAGGCATATTGTAGAAAACACCTTTCTTCATCTTAAAAGATGGAGGGGAATTGCAACCAGATATGCTAAAAATTCAGCTTCTTTCCTTGCCGCAATTCAGATTAGATGTTTATCTCTTTGGCTTAAAATCTCATGACGACATTATCTAAGACTCTAAAAATTAAATCTCCTGTAAAAAAACGTTACACAAACGAAACTTCTGGAATTGAAGTTGAATACCAACATTCTCCACAACTGTTAATTCATTACGATATTATTGAGGATATAAACTACCACAGTCTTAAGTGTTTTGATGCCTCCAAGTTGCTTAGCACATCTTTTAAGGTCATCACTCCTTTTAATGTCGCGAAAATATATGTAAAAAATGAAGACGGTGGGTATTTTGAGATTGCTAAAGTCGAGATTCTGAAATCTGAAAACCAGTTGAATATTTTGAACACGACAGACCGTACGTTTAAAGTTGAATTAGATGCCAAAGTCATATTTAACCTGGCAGAAGCATTGAAGTATTCTGCTGTTTTATCAAATGAGGAAAAAAGAATCTTTGAAGAGGATTTTAAGCAACTGGGACAACACAAACTATATTTAACGATGCACTTTGCGTACAATGTTGATAAATACGACAACAGATCAGAAATATCCAGATTTTTTAATGCTCAAACTTTGAACTTTGCAATAAAATATGGAAACAACATGTTTGGGTGGACAGTAGATGGCGTAAGAGTGAGCGCAAACAATGCGAATCATCAAGTGGTTCTTACAAATTACACTCAATTGCTGGATTATATAAAAAAGGTATCTATATTGCATTCTAAAGATCCATCTGTCTTATTTTTTTTTGAAAGACAATAAGGAACTCATGTCACAGGTTGGGATGGCAAAAGATTCTTACCTAAAAATTCTAAAGGAGATTGCCAATACGCAGGACGACTCTAAAATTGCGATAAATATCGATGTGGATTTGAAAAATATAGAAAATCATAGCAGGCATAAAATAGGCAAAGTCAGATTCTCTGATTTAAAAAACAAACTTAAACAGAGAACAATGCCTAGTGGTTTAGCTAATCAAAACGGACGTTGAGAGTATACTCCGATAACTTGCAAAATTGGCGTCGTCATACTTCGGATTTCGCATTTCATCACGTACTTTTGTACGCTCCTCATGCTCATCACTCGTATTCCTAGCTCTTTTCCAAGTTCTCTGTCGTCTGTAAATTTACCACCCCTTGATTTACTAGAGGTATATAATAACTCCAATTTTTGAAATTAGCGTAGTATATTGGGTTGCTTTTGCATGATTTAGGGTATACAATCCGACGATAATTTTGCTTTTAACTACTGATATTTTAATGACCGAAGACAAAACAAGCTCCAAGCAACAGCAAAAGAAAACGCTCGGGTTAAGCGGCAAGCCACTGGGCCTTAAATTGCCCGCAGCCAAATTGGCTCCAGGAGAATTTGCTATAACAAAACAACAAAGAGGGAAAGGAGCTGGTACCGTTGTGGTTGTAACCAAAAGTAAATCAGCGAAAGATGGTGTCCCTTATGGCATGGAAGATGATAAGTTGACCTCTCAAGAAAAAGAAAATAGATTAAATGCCCTAAGACAAGCAGAAAAAACATGGGCATTGTCATCAGGTGATAAGAAAAACGAGCCAGAAGAAACGAAAACAGAAGCTGTAGAATCAGCTGATATCAAGGAAACCTCTTCAGAAGAAAATATTGTTGAACTTGCGAAACAAGAGGTTAAAACTCCTGATGAAGGTAATTCTGGATTGGATGTTAAAAATATAGAAAGCTTCCGGTCCAATGTTGACATTAGTAGCAATAAGTTGGTTGATCTTAACTATATCGACAGAAAAAAATCTGTTGGGTCCACGGCAAGCGTAGAGAAATCTGAAGAAAAAGGGGCAGACGCCAAAAAAACAACTGAGTTTAAAAGAAAGGGGGAGAAAGCAAATATTGTTATTGATGACACAGAAGAAGAGAAAAGAGGAGTTAAGAAGAAAAAAGGTGTGGATGCAAAGGACTTAAAAAAGTTTTCCCTAAGTCAGGTCTTTAGGCTGGAGCAAAATGAGGATGCAGTAGAAACAAGGGTTACAACAATTAGAAGAAATCCAAGGAATAAACACAAAGATAGTGGATCAACAAAACAGGAAAAAGTTTTTAGAGAAGTAAAGATACCAGAAGAAATTTCTGTTCAGGAACTTGCAAATAGGATGACAGAAAAGGTGGGGCTTGTAATTAAAACCTTGATGAAACTTGGCGTCGTCGCTACCATCAACCAAAGTATAGATGCGGATACTGCTGAACTGGTTGTGCAAGAGCTTGGGCATAAGCCGATTAGAGCGACAGATGTAGAGATGGAAAAAATTCTTTTTCATCAGGAAGAAGACTCAGAATCTTCATTAGAGCCAAGGGCTCCAGTTGTTACAATAATGGGGCATGTGGATCATGGAAAAACATCGCTGCTTGACGCTTTGCGCTCAACTGACGTTGCAGCTGGAGAGCATGGCGGCATCACACAACATATTGGAGCATATAAAGTTTCCCTAGGGCAAGGGCAATCCATCACTTTTTTAGATACCCCTGGACACGAAGCGTTCACCGCTATGAGAATGCGTGGGGCCAAAGTTACGGATATAGTCATCATAGTCGTTGCTGCTGATGATGGAATAAAAGAACAAACGATAGAAGCGATAAATCACGCAAAAGCAGCTCAAGTCCCTATAATTGTAGCTATCAACAAAATAGACAAACCAGGGGCTAATATAGAAAAAGTGAAAACTTCCTTATTTAATTACGAGTTGGTACCGGAAGATATGGGGGGAGACACCATGGTGGTACTCGTTTCTGCAAAAGAGAAAAAGGGGCTTGATGTGTTGGAAGAATCCATATTGATTCAAGCTGAGATGCTGGAACTAAAAGCAAATTATAACCGAAGAGCAGAGGGTGTGGTTATAGAGTCGAAGGTTGACAAAACCAAAGGTGCTTTGGCTACGTTGCTAGTGCAAAAGGGGACACTAAAAATTGGAGACATAGTAGTAATAAAAGACAAATATTGCAAAATAAGAGCGTTGATAGATGATAAAGGGCAAAGAGTTCCAGAGTCAATACCTTCCACTCCTGTTGAAGTTCTGGGGTTAGACCAAGCACCTGACGCTGGAGAAAAGTTTGTAGTTGTGGAGAATGAAAAAATAGCAAAAAAAATCGTTGAGTTTGAGGAATATAAAGAGGGCAAAAACATTAGTAAGAACGAAAACAAACTATCGTTTGAAACTTTGTTAAAAAATCAAGCAAATACCAATCTTAAGACTTTAAACATCACATTAAAAGCAGATGTTCATGGGTCATTAGAAGCAATCAAAAACAGCTTACAAAAGCTTTCAAATGAAGAAGTTGAAATCAAGATCGTTCATTCGTCTGTTGGTAGTATAATAGAATCGGACATGTCTCTTGCGAAGGTTACTAATTCAGTTGTTTTAGGGTTTAACGTTAGAGCTGACAGCAAAACAAAAAAAGCAGCCAATGATCTTGGTATAGAAATCAGGTATTATTCCGTGATATACGACCTAATTGATGAAGTGGAAGGGTTGATTAATGGACTAATATCCCCTGTACATAAGGAAAAAATCATAGGGTATGCTGAGATCAGACAAGTATTCAACATTACCAAATTTGGTAAAGTCGCTGGTTGTATGGTGACAGAAGGGACCATCAAAAGAAAAGCCTTTGCCAGATTGTTAAGGGATAACATTGTTGTATATGATGGTAAGTTGTCCGCTCTAAAAAGATTTAAAGATGACGCAAAAGAAGTTAAAGCAGGTTTTGAATGTGGTATGTCGTTTGAAAAATTTAATGACATTAAAGTCAATGACATATTTGAGGTTTACGAGACAGTAGAGGAGCCAAGAGCATGAGGTGCGTATATATACTCCGATAACTGCAAAAATTGGGAATAAACAATTAAACTGGCTATACTTTATAACCAGTATGTATAGCAACAACACCAAAAGACAATCTTCTGAAATTCACTGAATAATAACCGACATCTCGCATCATTTTAGCAAGTTCTTCTGGATGGTAAAATTGTCTAATACTTTCAACCAAGTAACGATACGAACTTTCTGAATGGGTTACTAATTTACCTATTTTAGGTATAAACTTAAATGAATAAGCATCATAAATACGCGACACAAAGCTGTTCTCTACTTTTGAAAATTCCAAACACAAAAATTTACCACCCGGCTTTAAAACTCTAAACGACTCTTCCAGAACATTATTAACGTGAGTCACATTTCTTATTCCAAAAGAGATGGTGCAATAATCGAAACTTTCATCTGCAAAGGGTAGTTCTTCAGCGTTTGCATGAACCCACTTTATGTCACGCGTATATCTTTTATTAAATTTATTGCCTATGTTGAATTTGCCATTCTTTAACATATTCTGGTTCAAATCACATACAGTTACGTTTTTTCCACCCATGTCTATGAATCTTCTAGCTATGTCACCAGTTCCACCTGCTAAATCAATAAGTTCTTTCCCATCAAAACTACCCACTTCTTTAATAAATGAATCTTTCCAGATTCTATGCAGGCCAAAGCTCATCAAGTCATTCATAATATCATATCTTTCAGCAACATTGCTAAAGACTTCTTGCACCTTTGGTTCTTTTTCCTCTTCCTTGACTTTTTGAAATCCGAAGTTTGTTTTCATTCTGACTAAAGCTATGGGCATTTGGCAGGAGTGAGAGGTTTCGAACCCCCAACCTCTGGTTTTGGAGACCAGCGCTCTACCAGTTGAGCTACACTCCTATCGCGTTGTACTGTCAAAGGTATAGCAAGTAAATTACATAAAATCAATAAACTGTTAACTATTCTACTCATTTAACTGGACAAAATGCTCCAATATAATTTATCATTACCTTAGATAATGTCGTCATGAGATTTTAAGCCAAAGAGATAAACATCTAATCTGAATTGCGGCAAGAAAAGAAGCTGAATTTTTAGCATATCTGGTTGCAATTCCCCTCCATCTTTTAAGATGAAGAAAGGTGTTTTCTACAATATGCCTTATTTTGTATAAATCTTTATCGTATTTTCTCTGGGTGATTCTGTTCTTTTTAGGAGGAATAACAACGCTCATGCCCAATTCTTGGGCATGGTCAATTATGTAATTAGCATCGTACCCTCTGTCGGCTAGTAAGTACTCAGCTTTCATCTCTTCAATAAGATTAACAGCCTGCTTGCAATCAGCTTCTGAGCCTTTTGTGATAATAACTTTGAGTGGCATACCATGTGAATCCAAGGCAAGGTGAATCTTTGTATTGAGCCCCCTTTTGTACGACTCATATCTTGATTGCCGCCTTTTGCACCTGAAGCATGTGGATGCACTTTACTATGACTTGCGTCTATCATTAATCATTCCATATCAGGTTCTTTCACAAATATCTCCAATAAAGCCTCCCATATCCTTTTGTCTCTCCATCTGCAAAATCTTTTATGTGTATTTTTCCATCCTCCATATTCTGAAGGCAAATCTCTCCAGGGAGAACCTGTTCTTAATATCCAAAATACTGCGTTAATGAATCTTCTGGGCACCGTCAAGTTAAAAAAGTTGAGGTGCAAAAGGTGTTGAGAGAAGAGGGAAAAAATAGTAAATTGGAGCAAAATAAAAAATAATAGAAAAACAATGGAAGAAAGAGCGAGCAGATACAGATATCCAATGGGCACCGTCAAGTTAATGGAGGTAAGGGCGTGACAGAGCATCTTTTTGAAAATTATGCAGCAGCTATGGATTGAGCGGCGTGATCCCAAATAGATTTAGCTTCGAAAAACATTTCTTTTTGCTTGCTAGAACTGTTAATATACCTGCCCACATCTACTGAAAATATGTTCCTTATTTTTCCCATCAAAGAAAGAGTTTGCTGTACCCCAGAAGGAGATTTGAATTTTATTAGGCATTTCTCTTTCCTGCGTGTTGGTTGGTGTGCATTTTCAACCCTATTATTTAATCCTTTATGGCGCCTATGCTCTGTTTTAGGGCACATTTCTTTTATAGGTTTGGTATAGCTTTTTAATTTATCTGTCACGATTACTCTGGGTACTGGATTTGATTGTAATAATCTTGATAAAAACCTTATCGCAGACTTTTTATTACGTCTGGTCTGTAGGAAGACATCTATCTCATATCCATCTTCATCTACAGCTCTCCACAAAATAAAATATTTACCGTTAATTTTAATGCTCATCTCATCCAAATGCCATTTATCCTTTACTTTCCTCTGCTTCTTCTTGATTATATCTAAAAACCTTTTTCCAAATTTAATACACCATGCTCTTATCGTTTCATGGCTTACTTCTATACCCCTTTATAACAACTCTTCTGCTACGTCTCTATAACTCAAATTAAATCTGTGGTACAACCAAACTGCATGTCCTATTATCACCATTGGATATCTGTATCTGCTCGCTCTTTCTTCCATTGTTTTTCTATTATTTTTTATTTTGCTCCAATTTACTATTTTTTCCCTCTTCTCTCAACACCTTTTGCACCTCAACTTTTTTAACTTGACGGTGCCTTTCCGTGCTTTTTCATTTCGTTACGTACTTATTTATACGCTCCTCATGCTCACGCTAAATTCCTTATAAATTCTTAAACTACTTTGGATATATATACTTAGACTACATTATTAGATTTACTTGCGCAATCCTTGATTGTAAATTTAAGTTTTATAATTGATATTATAAATATACAGATTCCCCACATCCGCATTTACCCTTCTCATTGGGGTTAATGAAAATAAAGCCAGATTTCACCTGTTCATCCACATAGTCAAGTGTGGTTCCAAAAATTTTCAACACAGTAGCGGGTGAGACAAAAACTCTCACCCCCTTGTCTGATATTTCTTCATCTAACGCCGCTTTTTCGTAAACATATTCAAACTTATATTTACTGCCAGAGCATCCGCCAGTTTCAATACTCACCCTTATTCCTATTGCACCATTTTTATCTTTTTCAATCAAGTGTTTGATGTGCGAAGCAGCAGACTGGGTAATTGAAATAATGCTTTTTTCAACTTTCATGCCTAGCCCTGTGAAAACATTTGTTTTATTTTGTCCACTATTAACATCATATTAGTACTATGAGAACCTTTGACTAGTATTATATCACGATCTTGTATATGGTTGCAAACAATGGAAGCAATGCCCTCCGCATTTGATGCGAATCCCTGTTTGTTTTTCGCGTTATCATACAAATGTTTCATCAAATCTCCTGCACAGAAGATTAAGTCAACTCCGTCAAGATTAATATTTCTATGAAATTCTATGGATTTTTCACCCAGTTCCTTCATGTCGCCAAGGATTGCAATAACACGATTATTTTCGCCTTTGCGTAAAACTGCATTTTGGATTGCAGCTTTAAGTGCAGCAGGACTTGAATTATAAGACTCGTCTATCAACGTAATATTATTGGATAAATTCCAAATTTGACCTCTGCCTGTAAAAGGCACAAATGTCGCAAGCGATTTCTGCGCTTTTTTTAAATCCACACCCAATAAAATAAGAGAAGCAAGTACTGCTAAAGAGTTATATATAAGGTGACTGCCCACAGCTTTATCAAATTCCTGTTGAATATGTTCCCCCATGCATTTTATATTTACCAGCACATTTCCGTTTTGCAATTTCTCAGTTCTTTCTATATAACAATCGGACTTTAACCCCTCTTCACCAAATGTTATCGTTTTTAACCCATACTTAGATGCTTGCTGATTTAAAATGTAATATGACTCGTTATTTGCATTTATTATGCCAATTCCAGAAGTCTTAACATGCTCAAATATTTCCGCTTTAGCGTATGCAATCTCATTTATTGAGCTAAAAAACTGCATATGCGCAGGTTGTACATTGACTATTATTGCAACATCAGGTCGAGCGATACTACTTAGATTCCTTATTTCTCCAGAGTGGTTCATTCCCATCTCTAGAATGCAGAAATCACTATCAACCGGAGCTTGTATGAGTGACAGTGGGAGTCCGTAATGATTGTTTAAATTCTGTGGAGAGGCATAAACCTTGCCACATTCAGATAATGCCAATTTCAACATTTCTTTTGTACTGGTCTTTCCAAGACTACCGGTAACGCCGATGACCTTACCTGTCAAAGAATTTCTGCGATAAATTGCCATCTTGTTTATGGCATCCGCCACATTATCCACTAAAATAACTTTATGGGCGTCTTTCTCTTTTATGTCGAATACTTCCTCATCCACTATGCATAAGCTAGCCCCTTTATTCAAAGCTTCATTTGCAAACCTGTTACCATTAAAGTTTTCCCCCTTAAGGGCAAAGAACATATCACCTTGCTTAATATTTCTGGTATCTTTTGAGGCGCCAGTGATATCAGCCAATGTCTGGCTAATCTCCTGTCCCAAAGCCTGTACAAGCTCCTCTTGCCTCCACAAAATCTTCTTCATTGGCTAAAAAAGCATTTTAAAGGGCGTTGACAATTTTTTATAGTTTAGGCTTTGCTAGGCTTGTTGCTTAAGTCTCTTTTTTCTTTAATCCTAGCAGCTTTACCAACTAGTTCCCTCATATAGTATAACTTCGCTCTTTTAACTTTACCTCTGCGAATTACTTCTATTTTTGTCACTAATGGTGAATAAAGAGGGAACGTTTTTTCAAAGCACATTCCTCCACTAATTTTTTTCACTTTAAAGGTAGAGCCTAACCTACTCTTGCTTCGTCCAAGACAAACTCCCTCAAAAAGCTGAATACGCTCGTTGCCTTCGTCTATAATTTTATTGTGGACAATTATTGTATCACCTGGTCTAAAGTCAGGTATATGCTTATCCTTGGTCAATACAGCAATTTGCTTTTCAATATATTGCTCAGCTAGGTTCATTTTTTACTCCTTTTAAGTATTTATTCCATAAATCAGGCCTAATATCTCTGGTTTTTTCTTCGGCCTTATTTATTCTCCACTCTTTTATTTTATTATGATTTCCTGAAGTCAACACTTCTGGAACTTTATTAGATCTCCACACAACAGGCTTTGTGTAATGCGGATATTCTAAAAGGCTTTCATAACAACCATCTCCAAAGCTTTCTTCTTTTAGCGAATTCTCGTTGCCTAAAACTCCAGGCAACAACCTTAAACAACAATCTATAAAGGCAAAAGAAGCTATGTCACCAGAAGATAAAACATAGTCTCCTACGCTTACCTCCATTACCTTATACTCGTTTATCACCCTTTCGTCAACACCTTCAAAACGTCCACATAAAATATTTATACCTTCTGCAGATTGAATAAAAAATTTTGCCATTTTTTGGTTAAACAACTTGCCTCTAGGTGAAAGATAAACTATTGGGAAGCTGTTGGGTAAAAAAAACTTCTCTATTGCTTCACCCAATACGTCAGCTCTTAACACCATCCCTCCTCCACCTCCATAAGGAGGTGAATCCACAGTTTTATGTTTGTTTGAGGCAAAGTCTCTAATGTTTTTGGTGCTAATATCCCATAATCCAACTTCCAATGCTTTGCCTGGGATGGAACACTTGAGGGGACCGGGGTATATTTCTGGGAATAATGTCAGTATATTTACATGCCACATTTTAGATTATACTTTCAATCATTAATTTAGCTATATCTATCTAAATGAAATCTTTGTAATTTTCTCCAAGCCTGAGGTATCTATCAAAAAAATTTATCTCACCAACAAACTTTTCTTGAAAAGGATAGAAAAAAGTCGAACTTTTGTTGCAATGCTCCACCTCCAACAGGTCGCCAGCCCCAAAATTATGCATTACTCTTGCCCACCCTATATGATCATTCTCCAATGAGTTAACCGCAAAATTTTTAATAAAATTTCCATAAGACACAATGTTATTAAAATCTATTTCAGATATTCTTATGCAAAAAGTTAAGTTTTTGAGTTTTGCTGCTTGGTCCCTGTTTTCGATACCATCAATTTTAACTATAAATTCACTATTACCACTTTGCTTAACTTGTGCTTTATATTCTTGCTCAGAGTTGTCAAACAGGACGAAGCTATTTCTTTTAAAGGACAAACCAAAAGAACACTCCCTCACTTTTATCTCACCTTTTACACCATAAGGCTTTACTTGATTGAAGATGGGAATGTTATAATTCCCACCAAGGTCTAAAGGCGTGCCTATGATGTTCAATTTTTTTTATCAGATGATTTTTTTGAAGCAGACTCTTTACTTTTTAAAATAGGTTTGGCTTGAATAAGTTCTTTTTTCTCCAGGAATTTAACCACTCTATCTGTTGGTTGAGCCCCAACCGATAACCAGTGCTTTATCCTCTCCTGATTCAAGATAATTCTATTATTATCTTCTTTGGCAAGCATAGGGTTATATGTTCCTACTTTTTCTAGAAATCTTCCATCTCTTGGCGCGTCTGCATTAGCTACAACTACTCTATAATACGGTTTCTTTTTAGCTCCAGCTCTTGCTAGTCTGATTTTGACTGTCATAAAATTCATTTTATTAAATTAATACAGAGTATATACATAAAAAAAGCCCATCTGTAAAGACAAGAAATTAGGAGTTGCGAACAAGGACAGTAACTATAAGCAATAGCTTTAATTTTAGCACTACTTTAAAGGGCAAAGTGTGGTAGCGAAGTAGTGATAAGTCTAAAGGGCACCGTCAAGTTAAAAAAGTTGAGGTGCAAAAGGTATTGAGAGAAGAGGGAAAAAATAGTAAATTGGAGCAAAATAAAAAATAATAGAAAAACAATGGAAGAAAGAGCGAGCAGATACAGATATCCAATGGTGATAATAGGACATGCAGTTTGGTTGTACCACAGATTTAATTTGAGTTATAGAGACGTAGCAGAAGAGTTGTTATAAAGGGGTATAGAAGTAAGCCATGAAACGATAAGAGCATGGTGTATTAAATTTGGAAAAAGGTTTTTAGATATAATCAAGAAGAAGCAGAGGAAAGTAAAGGATAAATGGCATTTGGATGAGATGAGCATTAAAATTAACGGTAAATATTTTATTTTGTGGAGAGCTGTAGATGAAGATGGATATGAGATAGATGTCTTCCTACAGACCAGACGTAATAAAAAGTCTGCGATAAGGTTTTTATCAAGATTATTACAATCAAATCCAGTACCCAGAGTAATCGTGACAGATAAATTAAAAAGCTATACCAAACCTATAAAAGAAATGTGCCCTAAAACAGAGCATAGGCGCCATAAAGGATTAAATAATAGGGTTGAAAATGCACACCAACCAACACGCAGGAAAGAGAAATGCCTAATAAAATTCAAATCTCCTTCTGGGGTACAGCAAACTCTTTCTTTGATGGGAAAAATAAGGAACATATTTTCAGTAGATGTGGGCAGGTATATTAACAGTTCTAGCAAGCAAAAAGAAATGTTTTTCGAAGCTAAATCTATTTGGGATCACGCCGCTCAATCCATAGCTGCTGCATAATTTTCAAAAAGATGCTCTGTCACGCCCTTACCTCCATTAACTTGACGGTGCCTATAAAACTCATCTAAAATTTTAGTTTATCTACGATCTTATTATAATCGTAAATATTTTCAATGTTTCCGAGTGTTGTTAGAGTTATATTGTTTTTTGACAATATTTTTTTTGCCATATTTGTTAAAGATTGAACGGAAACTTTATTTATTTCGTTTAATATTTCATCGTTGCTTATATACCTGCCAAACATTGCAAAGCTATTGCTAATTTTTTTAGCCCTTGCAGAAGTGCACTCCATAGACATTAATATGCCGGATATCATCTGCGCCTTAGCTCTATCAATTTCTTTATCGTTGATGTTTTTGGTCAGATAATGAAGCTGTTCTGTTAACAAATCAATCATAAGGTTGATGTTTTTAGAGTCTAAAGCTGCATAAACTCCAAAAACTCCGCAATCACTATAGCTGCTTGAGAAAGAAGATATGTTATACACTAGCCCCTTTTTTTCACGAATTTCTTGAAACAAGCGAGAGGACATGCCTCCACCTAAAATCACAGAAAGTATCTGAGAATCGTAAAAATTATCATCAAGGTAAGATACTCCTTCAAACCCCAATAGAAATTGAGCCTGCTCAAGAGGTTTTTTAACATGAAGTTCTCCACCAATATATTTGCCAAGTTTGTACTGATTTGTTTCGTTTGAGTTGAAGTCCTGAAATTTTTGCTCAATTAAACCATGAAAAGCGGCGACATCAAAATTACCAGCAGCGGAAACAATTGTGTTTTTTGTGGAATACTGATTTTTAAAGTAATTAACCAGTTCCTCTCTTGTTAAATTTTTGATAAACTCTTCTGTTCCTAAGATAGAGCGTCCCAAAGGCTGATTACCAAAAGCTGCTTCCTGAAAATAATCAAAGACAATATCGTCGGGAGTATCACGTGTCATGTATAGCTCCTGCAATATAACCTCTCTTTCTCTCTCTAATTCCTCCGCGTCAAAAGTGGAATTAAGGAAAATATCGGTAAGTATGTCGATTGCTTTAGATAGGTCATTCTTCAAAACTTTGGCATAGTAAACGGTGGCTGTTTTGGAAGTGTATGCGTTAAACTGTCCGCCTATCATGTCAAATTCTTCGGCTATGTTGGTTGCGCTTCTGGTATTTGTACCTTTAAAAGCCATGTGTTCTAGAAAATGTGAGATTCCATTATTTCCTTCGGTCTCGTTCCTGCTACCATTCTTTACTAAGATATTAATAGTAACGCTCTCCACCTCCTGTATTTTGTCTGTAGCGATAACCAACCCGTTTTCTTTTACAATCGAACTAATAGATGTCATAAAATAATTCAAATATAACTTTGATTCATATACTCCATTCACCTCAAAACAAGCATTTTGCCGCGCACTTTTATACGCTCATCGTTCACATTTTTTGCTCTTTTTTAAGCTACCTGTTGTTTATAAATTTTCCAATTCTTAATTTACTAAAGGTATACTATAAATTTATTTATATATAATCAAGCGAATCAAGCGAAAGAATATGCTTAAAGTATTTTTAAAGTTGAATTGGAAGCCTGGCCAAAAGGTCAAAGCAACGTTGATACAGTAATAAGGTTATGGGTTGTTCTTCTTATTTCGTAAAAAAGTTGGAATTTCAAAAATGCTGCTAGCTTTGTTGTTTGACGTTTCTTTGTCTGAGTGGGGGGTTCGAGAGTCTACCTTGTCTTCTTCCTCTTTACCCCGATCATCTAAGAAGTCAAAATAGTTTACTTTTTCTAAAACTGTATCCTCTTGGCTATTGTTGCTCGTATCTGAATGAAAACGAAAAGAGCTTTGTTTAAAATCTTTG
The DNA here is from genome assembly GCF_034359465.1 of Candidatus Bandiella woodruffii. Classification (NCBI taxonomy): domain Bacteria; kingdom Pseudomonadati; phylum Pseudomonadota; class Alphaproteobacteria; order Rickettsiales; family Candidatus Midichloriaceae; genus Candidatus Bandiella; species Candidatus Bandiella euplotis. The sequence goes on from NZ_CP110820.1 coordinate 695,364, forward strand.
ATATTGTTTTGATCGTAGCTATTACTGCTGATTTTTTCTTCTACATTCTCATCTGGAGCTTGCTCTGAGAAGCTTATTGGTTGGTTGGTCACTTGTTGTTTTTGCTCAATTACCACCTCTTTTTTTACTTGGTTCTCCGAAAATGATATTGTTCCAGATTTACTGAGCAAATTGTTGTTGATTGTTTTTGGTATATGGACATCTATCCCAGTCGCCACAACAGAAACTCTTAATTTGCCTTCTAGGTTCGCATCAAATGCTGAACCGAAAATGATGTTTGCATCTGAGTCAACTTCCTCTTTGATTCTGTTTGCAGCTTCGTCAACTTCAAATAAGGTCATATCCATTCCGCCAGTGATGTTAATCAAGACACCTCTTGCCCCTTTCATTGAAGAGTGGTCAAGAAGTGGATTGGATATAGCCGCTTCTGCCGCTTTAATTGCCCTGTTTTCTCCATCTGCTTCGCCAGTTCCCATCATTGCTTTACCCTTTTCATTCATAACAGTATGTATATCGGCAAAATCCAGGTTGATAAGACCTGGCTTAGTTATTAGATCTGTAACTCCCTTTACACCGGCATGTAGCACTTCATCAGCCATTTTGAAAGCATCTGCGAAAGTTGTCTTTTCGTTAGCCAATCTAAACAAGTTTTGGTTTGGTATAACGATAAGAGTGTCGACGTATTTTTGTAGTTCTTCTAATCCTTCTTCAGCCACTTTCATTCTTCTTGCGCCTTCAAAGTGGAATGGTTTTGTTACTACGCCAACTGTTAGGATGTTGCGTTCTTTTGCAAGTTTTGCCACTACCGGAGCTCCACCAGTTCCAGTGCCACCTCCCATTCCCGCAGTAATAAACACCATGTTAAACTTTTCTAATATTTCTATTATCTCATCAGAAGATTCTTGCGCTGCAACTTCGCCCATTCCAGGGTTGGAGCCAGCACCAAGCCCTTTTGTTGATGCTATCCCAAATTTTATTTTATTGCCTGCCAACGAATTTTCAAGTGCTTGAGCGTCGGTGTTAGCGGCGAAAAAATCCACTCCCTCAAGATTTGCTGAAATCATGTTATTTACTGCGTTAACACCACCACCTCCCACTCCAAAAACAGCTATTTTAGGTGTTAACTCTGTTGTAGTTGGAATGCTAATTTTAATACTCATGTTTACTGTATTTTACGAAATGATATAAATTTTTGTATTTATATGTATAAATAATACAGGCCCTGTTTATTTGCAAATATATTTCTCGTATTGTTTTACAATCTGTAAAAATAAATGAAAATAACAATTGACTTCACATGAAAAACGTTTATAAGTAGCTGTACTGATCGATTTATTTGAAATTGTGAATATAGAATTTTTAAGACGGTGGTAATCATTTAGGCTTAGGCCTAAATTTACACAAAACTTGAGAGTTTGATCCTGGCTCAGAGTGAACGCTAGTGGCGTGCTTAACACATGCAAGTCGAACGGATTTTATTTGTGCTTGCATAAATAAAATTAGTGGCAAACGGGTGAGTAATACATGGGAATCTTCCTTGTAGTACGGAATAACTATTAGAAATAGTAGCTAATACCGTATATTGCTGAGAAGTGAAAGATTTATCGCTACAAGATGAGCCCATGCAAGATTAGCTAGTTGGTAAGGTAATGGCTTACCAAGGCTACGATCTTTAGCTGGTTTGAGAGAATGACCAGCCACACTGGAACTTAGACACGGTCCAGACTCCTACGGGAGGCAGCAGTGGGGAATATTGGACAATGGGCGAAAGCCTGATCCAGCGACGTCACGTGAATGATGAAGACCTTAGGGTTGTAAAGTTCTTTTAGTGGAGAAGATAATGACGGTATCCACAGAAAAAGTCCCGGCTAACTTCGTGCCAGCAGCCGCGGTAATACGAAGGGGGCAAGCGTTACTCGGAATTATTGGGCGTAAAGCGTGCGCAGGCGGTTTTATACGTTGAAAGTGAAAGCCTTTGGCTCAACCAAAGAATTGCTTACAAAACGGTAAGACTAGAGTATTAGAGAGGATAGAGGAATTCCTGATGTAGGGGTGAAATCCGTAGATATCAGGAAGAATATCGAAGGCGAAGGCATCTATCTGGCTAAATACTGACGCTGTTGCACGAAAGCGTGGGGAGCAAACAGGATTAGATACCCTGGTAGTCCACGCAGTAAACGATGAGTGCTAGATGCTAGAATTTAATTTTAGTGTCGAAGCTAACGCATTAAGCACTCCGCCTGGGAACTACGATCGCAAGGTTAAAACTCAAAGGAATTGACGGGGACCCGCACAAGCGGTGGAACATGTGGTTTAATTCGATGCTACGCGAAAAACCTTACCAAGTCTTGACATGATAGTCGTATGGCTAAGAAACTAGCCAGTCAGTTCGGCTGGACTATCACAGGTGTTGCATGGCTGTCGTCAGCTCGTGTCGTGAGATGTTGGGTTAAGTCCCGCAACGAGCGCAACCCTTATCTTTAATTGCCAACAGGTAATGCTGGGAACTTTAGAGAAACTGCCAATGGAGAATTGGAGGAAGGTGAGGACGACGTCAAGTCAGCATGGCCCTTATGACTTGGGCTACACACGTGTTACAATGGTAGTGACAATATGATGCAATAGGGCGACCTGGAGCAAATCGATAAAAGCTACCTCAGTTCGGATTGTACCCTGCAACTCGGGTGCATGAAGTCGGAATCGCTAGTAATCGCAGATCAGCACGCTGCGGTGAATACGTTCCCGGGTCTTGTACACACTGCCCGTCAAGCCATGGGAGTTAAATTTTTCTTAAGTGAATGAGCTAACTGCAAAGAGGCAGTTTACCAAGAAGAATTTGATGACTGGGGTTAAGTCGTAACAAGGTAGCCGTAGGGGAACCTGCGGCTGGATTACCTCCTAAAAGACAAATCGATAGGTTAGACCTATCAAAAACAAATTCTTAATTACCACCGTCTTATAAATTCTATATGTCACTTTTCATATTTTTTCATAGTCTCTTAGCAAATTGTAGAAGTTCTTATTTGCGATTTTTATACATCTTTTTTTGTAATTATTGCCCAGAATTTAGGTTATTTGAATGTAACTTATTGGAGTTGTCAAAGTTAAAAATGGGTATGATGAATAGAGTATACCTCTCGTAAAGGCACCGTCAAGTTAAAAAAGTTGAGGTGCAAAAGGTATTGAGAGAAGAGGGAAAAAATAGTAAATTGGAGCAAAATAAAAAATAATAGAAAAACAATGGAAGAAAGAGCGAGCAGATACAGATATCCAATGGTGATAATAGGACATGCAGTTTGGTTGTACCACAGATTTAATTTGAGTTATAGAGACGTAGCAGAAGAGTTGTTATAAAGGGGTATAGAAGTAAGCCATGAAACGATAAGAGCATGGTGTATTAAATTTGGAAAAAGGTTTTTAGATATAATCAAGAAGAAGCAGAGGAAAGTAAAGGATAAATGGCATTTGGATGAGATGAGCATTAAAATTAACGGTAAATATTTTATTTTGTGGAGAGCTGTAGATGAAGATGGATATGAGATAGATGTCTTCCTACAGACCAGACGTAATAAAAAGTCTGCGATAAGGTTTTTATCAAGATTATTACAATCAAATCCAGTACCCAGAGTAATCGTGACAGATAAATTAAAAAGCTATACCAAACCTATAAAAGAAATGTGCCCTAAAACAGAGCATAGGCGCCATAAAGGATTAAATAATAGGGTTGAAAATGCACACCAACCAACACGCAGGAAAGAGAAATGCCTAATAAAATTCAAATCTCCTTCTGGGGTACAGCAAACTCTTTCTTTGATGGGAAAAATAAGGAACATATTTTCAGTAGATGTGGGCAGGTATATTAACAGTTCTAGCAAGCAAAAAGAAATGTTTTTCGAAGCTAAATCTATTTGGGATCACGCCGCTCAATCCATAGCTGCTGCATAATTTTCAAAAAGATGCTCTGTCACGCCCTTACCTCCATTAACTTGACGGTGCCTGTTTGAGTTATTGGACTCAATTGAGAGTGTATGTTGTTTGCCAACAACATGTTGATGGCGAGGTATAACCTCTGAATAAACAGACCAATCGTCTGTGTAATAACTGCAATTATCTCTACTTATGATTTTCCACAATTTTCTAAAGGTTGTAACGTTACGCTTACCAACCACCCAGGCAACAACTCTCTTGAGCTCCCTACTATAGGCTTTCCATATCCATAATTTGTTTTTTTGAATCTACAAAATGCCACATCTCATCTATTTCAACTTCTCTCAATTCTTCCGGCACTGTTGGTCTTGGTATCTTTTTAGCATACAGTATTATCCACTTATATACGCTAGTATGAGCTACTTTAAATAATTTCCCTAGCCATCTAAAGCTACTTTTTCCCATGCTGTACAATAACACTGCCAGAGCCTTCATCTCTGGCGAACAGCCTCTTAATTTAGTGCTTGTAAAATTACATACACACTCTTTGCATTTATACCTTTGCATACCCATAATATTACCATTCTTAACGTATTTACTGCTACTGCATTTTTTACACTCTGTATTCATATTTCTATTTTCTTTGTTGCTCGCTATATTCATTTTAGCATCTTATCTATCTTATGGCAACACTCCCCTTTATTCCATCTTGCAACACTCCCTATATATACTCCGATAACTTGAAAAATCGGAAACGTGGCGTAATGAATCCCCAGGCTATTTAGATTCAACTTTTGACGAAGGAACTATATGTTTATGATTTATCGTTGGGCTCAGGCTCTATGGGCACTGCATATAACTCCAATCTCGAATTAATCAGCTTATAGCCCAGATCTTGAGCGATTTTCTCCTTAATCCTTTGTAATTTCAAACTTTCAAATTCAATGATGTCACCTGTATGAATGTTAATCAAATGATAATGTTCATTTGATTTGTTAAACTCTTCGTACCTGGCTTTGCCGTCACCTATCTCTAGTTTTTTTATAAGCCCATATTGTTCAAACAGGTTTAACGTTCTATAAACTGTAGCCAAACTAATCTTGGAGTCTATAGCGTTTGCTCTTATATACAACTCCTCAACATCTGGATGATCCGTGGAAAGAGATAAGACTTCAGCTATCACTTTTCTTTGGCTTGTTAGCTTTAAGTTTTTTTCGATACAAGCTTTTTCTATATTGTTCATATATTTAGATATTACTGACTATACACTCTCTTAGTTTTTTTATCCCATACCCTTTGGTACAGCTTACATTGACCATACTCTCTATGAACTTAAATTTATTCAAATTATGTTGAATTTCAATATCCAGTTTCGTTATCTCTGTTTTATTTAACTTATCAATTTTATTAACAACCAATATAACGCTTATTCCGATATTATTTAAAAAATCCAGCAATACTTCATCTTCAGTTTTAATGCCACGCCTCGCATCTGTGATGAAAATTAATTTTTTTAAGTTTGCTCGATTTATTAAATAATCTTTGATCAGATGCCCAAGATCTTCAACCAAATGTTTTGCCCTTTTGGCATAGCCATGCCCTGGCAAATCAACCAACATAAGCCTTTCAGCTAATTTAAAGTAATTAATTTTAATTGTGCTCCCTGGAGTATTTGAAGTTCTAACCAGTTTTTTTCTATTCACAAGGGCATTAATTACACTGGATTTCCCTACGTTTGATCTGCCTAAAAATGCTATTTCAGGCAGATTTGTCTTAGGATGCTTGCCAATATCTGTAACACTGTAAAAAAACTCACAATCTTTTTGGAATAAGTCCGCTTTCATTAACGATAACGACCAATACTATTACATTTTGCAATTCAAGTCATAATATTACATATATCACTAAATAGCAAAATATTGGTTATTATACACCTCAAGTTAAATTAAGAATTAACAAAAAAAGCGATGAATATAAGTGATTAGCATGGGAAGTGCCTAATAATACATAATGAAGTGCCCCAATCCGGAATATTTTAAGGTCAACTTTTAAAAGACGCAGAGTATACAATAGAGTCTGTTGTTGATGTACGAAAGATGTGCTAATCTCGGCCTATATTAAAACTACTCTTTTCATGACAAAAATAATCGGCATTCTCAATTACAACGCAAATTCATTTTCAGATGGTGGCATGTATAATAGGGTGGATACTGCCATTGCAAAGATGGAAAGTTTATTTCAGCAAGGTGCAGATATTGTTGATATAGGCGCTAGTGCAACTTCTTACGGAGCAAATCTCTTGTCAGAGGACCAGGAAATAAAAATTTTGGCATGCCTGTTAAATCAAATTGATTGCAAAAATATAAGCATAGACACTTATCACTATAGCACAATGAAATATGCCATTGATTTAGGTGTAAGTTATATCAATGATGTGACTGGTGGAAAGGACAAGAGAATCTTGGAGTTAATGGCTGCCAACCCACAGGTGAATTATATTTGTATGTACAGTTTAGTACTGCCAGCCGATAGGGATATTCGAATAAAATCTGTCGATGAAATTTATAACTGGATTGCAAACAAGATAGCTGAATGCATAAAATACGGAATATTGAATGAGCGTATTATAATTGACCCAGGCATTGGTTTTGTTACCAATGTCAACCAGTCACTTGAGGTAATACGTAATGTGGAGGAACTTAAAAAGTTTGGGGTCAAAATCTGTATCGGCCATTCGAGAAAATCCTTTTTTGGAGCGATGACAAACCAACCGCCACAAGACAGAGATATAGAAACAACAGCAGCATCTGTTTATATGTTGTCAAAAAAGGTAGATTATGTCAGAGTGCATAACGTGGAGATGCACAAAAGAGCATTCAAAGTTTTTGCCAATTTATTAAGTTAATTAAACAGTCAGTCTATGTCAGAGTTACTTTTTGAAATTTATTCAGAAGAAATCCCAAGCGAAATGCAGGAGTACGGGGCTAAAAAGCTGTACGATATGATAAGTACAAAGTTAGAGGAGTTATTTGATCATAAAATTATTGGTCAATATTTCTTTACTCCAAGAAGGATTGGGTTTTATATCGAAAGTATACCAACAATACTGCAAGCAAAGATTGAGGAGGTAAGAGGTCCTAAAATTCAGGCCCCTAAAAACGCCATAGATGGGTTTTTAAAAAAATATAACCTAACGGAGACTTCAGAGCTTGTAGAAAAAAATGGATACTACCATTTTTTGCAAAAAATGGAGGGGAAAAGTACACTTGAGTTGTTACACCAATTACTAGAAGAAGTTGTTGCAACATTCCCTTGGCCTAAATCAATGAAATGGGCCAATTACCAAATCAAATGGATTAGACCGATCCACTCTATATTATGCGTATATGGAGGCAAAGTTATACCGGTCAAGTACGGGCATATAACTGCAAGTAACATCACAACTGGGCGTTGGATGTTAAATGAAGCGATGATTCAGGTCAATTCTTTCTCGGAGTACCAAACAAACCTGCAAAAAGCAGAAGTAGAAATTTTTCAGGAACAAAGAATAAATTCAATAAAAAAGCAGGTCGAACAAAAGATAGCGAACCTCAATGTTAGTATGATCGAAGATCATGATCTTTTGCATGAAGTAGCAAATTTGGTTGAATCTCCATACGTAGCAATTGGGAAGATAGATAGCAAATTCATGCAATTGCCAAAAGAAGTGCTGGTCACAACGCTTAAATTCCACCAAAAATATCTGATGATGGAATGTGGAAACAAGGAGCTGGCACCATACTTCATTATAGTTTCCAATATTATGACCGACGATGGCCTGCAAACTGTAATTACAGGGAACGAAAAAGTGCTAAAAGCACGGCTTTCTGATGCTGAATTCTTCTATACACAAGACACAAATACAAAACTTATCGATAAATTTCAAGCATTAAAAAAAGTTACATTTCACCATGAAATAGGTAGCTATTACGACAAAATTCAACTCATCAAACAAGTAGCTGTGGATTTAGCTAAGCAATTGCAAGTTGATCAAAGCCTGGTCGAACACACAACTCTGTTAATTAAGTCAGACTTGGTTACAGATATGGTCAAAGAGTTACCAGAATTACAAGGGATTGTTGGATATTATTACGCATTAAAAGATGGGGAGACAAAAGAAGTAGCAGCTGCGATCAAAGAACATTATCTGCCTCAGGGACCTAGTGACCCAGTTGTTACATCCAACTTAAGCATCCTCATGGCTTTAGCTGACAAGATGGTCACATTAAATTCCATGTTTAAGATTGGCATCAAGCCAACAGGATCAAAAGACCCGTTTGCTCTGCGTCGAGCTGCAATTGGAATTATCAGGATTATATGCGCTAATCAATTAAGTTTGAAAGTTCATGATATGCTAAGAAGTGATGTAATCAATTTCATTTTGGATAGAGTCGAAATCTTGGAAAAAGAAATAGGCGAAGGAAAAAATGCATATTTAATAGACTTGTGCTACATTAAAGAAGCGTTAATAACCAGATCTTAGGGGAAAGCCAGAGGAGTGATAACTAAAGGAAAAAACATTGTCTCGTCCAGATTAATAGGAGAACATCATGAGCAAAGAACTACTTAATTTAAAAAACGTTGGGAAAGCCATGCTACGCGATTTAGAGTTACTCGGCATTACTTCAGTACAACAGCTTAAAACTCAAAATCCTGATAGTCTATATGAGAGAATACAAAAAATCACTGGGACAAAGCATTATCCATGCGTATGGGATGTTTTTGCAGCTATTATCCACGAGGCCAACACAGGTGAAAAACTGCCATGGTGGCATTTTAGCAAGATCAGAACAGAGTGTTAGCCAAAGATAGATATAAAATTGCCCTGCTCACTTAGGAAATTATTGTTATCCTCAAAATGTACCCAGAGCTTAATCGTAAGATCGACAACTTCTTCAGATTTTGAAACTACCTTTGTTTTTCTGGTCATTCTTGCAATTCTGTGCCTTGTGTTTGAGTTATTGGACTCAATTGAGAGTGTATGTTGTTTGCCAACAACATGTTGATGGCGAGGTATAACCTCTGAATAAACAGACCAATCGTCTGTGTAATAAGTGCAATTATCTCTACTTATGATTTTCCACAATTTTCGGTTCTGTCGCATCTGTGAAAATTCAGGGCACCGTCAAGTTAATGGAGGTAAGGGCGTGACAGAGCATCTTTTTGAAAATTATGCAGCAGCTATGGATTGAGCGGCGTGATCCCAAATAGATTTAGCTTCGAAAAACATTTCTTTTTGCTTGCTAGAACTGTTAATATACCTGCCCACATCTACTGAAAATATGTTCCTTATTTTTCCCATCAAAGAAAGAGTTTGCTGTACCCCAGAAGGAGATTTGAATTTTATTAGGCATTTCTCTTTCCTGCGTGTTGGTTGGTGTGCATTTTCAACCCTATTATTTAATCCTTTATGGCGCCTATGCTCTGTTTTAGGGCACATTTCTTTTATAGGTTTGGTATAGCTTTTTAATTTATCTGTCACGATTACTCTGGGTACTGGATTTGATTGTAATAATCTTGATAAAAACCTTATCGCAGACTTTTTATTACGTCTGGTCTGTAGGAAGACATCTATCTCATATCCATCTTCATCTACAGCTCTCCACAAAATAAAATATTTACCGTTAATTTTAATGCTCATCTCATCCAAATGCCATTTATCCTTTACTTTCCTCTGCTTCTTCTTGATTATATCTAAAAACCTTTTTCCAAATTTAATACACCATGCTCTTATCGTTTCATGGCTTACTTCTATACCCCTTTATAACAACTCTTCTGCTACGTCTCTATAACTCAAATTAAATCTGTGGTACAACCAAACTGCATGTCCTATTATCACCATTGGATATCTGTATCTGCTCGCTCTTTCTTCCATTGTTTTTCTATTATTTTTTATTTTGCTCCAATTTACTATTTTTTCCCTCTTCTCTCAATACCTTTTGCACCTCAACTTTTTTAACTTGACGGTGCCATAATTTCCTAAGTGAGCAGGGCAATTTTATATCTATCTTTGGCTAACACTCTGGATTTTTTTAGTGGTGCCCAGAGACGGAATTGAACCGCCGACACAAGGATTTTCAGTCCTTTGCTCTACCGACTGAGCTATCTGGGCAATAATGAGTGGTCGTTTATAGATATCTGGCGACCCCTACGGGATTCGAACCCGTATTGCCACCGTGAAAGGGTGGAGTCCTAAACCATTAGACGAAGGGGTCTCTATCAAGTACTGGAGATTATATATATTTGCACATAAATTCAACATTTTTTTCATATAATTCCAAAAATACTTGGGAGTGTTGCCATAAGATAGATAAGATGCTAAAATGAATATAGCGAGCAACAAAGAAAATAGAGATATGAATACAGAGTGTAAAAAAGGCACCGTCAAGTTAAAAAAGTTGAGGTGCAAAAGGTATTGAGAGAAGAGGGAAAAAATAGTAAATTGGAGCAAAATAAAAAATAATAGAAAAACAATGGAAGAAAGAGCGAGCAGATACAGATATCCAATGGTGATAATAGGACATGCAGTTTGGTTGTACCACAGATTTAATTTGAGTTATAGAGACGTAGCAGAAGAGTTGTTATAAAGGGGTATAGAAGTAAGCCATGAAACGATAAGAGCATGGTGTATTAAATTTGGAAAAAGGTTTTTAGATATAATCAAGAAGAAGTAGAGGAAAGCAAAGGATAAATGGCATTTGGATGAGATGAGCATTAAAATTAACGGTAAATATTTTATTTTGTGGAGAGCTGTAGATGAAGATGGATATGAGATAGATGTCTTCCTACAGACCAGACGTAATAAAAAGTCTGCGATAAGGTTTTTATCAAGATTATTACAATCAAATCCAGTACCCAGAGTAATCGTGACAGATAAATTAAAAAGCTATACCAAACCTATAAAAGAAATGTGCCCTAAAACAGAGCATAGGCGCCATAAAGGATTAAATAATAGGGTTGAAAATGCACACCAACCAACACGCAGGAAAGAGAAATGCCTAATAAAATTCAAATCTCCTTCTGGGGTACAGCAAACTCTTTCTTTGATGGGAAAAATAAGGAACATATTTTCAGTAGATGTGGGCAGGTATATTAACAGTTCTAGCAAGCAAAAAGAAATGTTTTTCGAAGCTAAATCTATTTGGGATCACGCCGCTCAATCCATAGCTGCTGCATAATTTTCAAAAAGATGCTCTGTCACGCCCTTACCTCCATTAACTTGACGGTGCCGTATTTACTGCTACTGCATTTTTTACACTCTGTATTCATATTTCTATTTTCTTTGTTGCTCGCTATATTCATTTTAGCATCTTATCTATCTTATGGCAACACTCCCAAGAACTTTTTACAACAGATTTTAGATGAATACTTGATACATTCGTTGAATGTTGCTAGATTGACCTTAAAATATTTCATCACCCTATGTCTTTTGAAGATAGACTGAACAAAATAATAAATAGATATAACAGCTTAAACGACATACTGTCAGATCCAACTAAAATTTCATCTCAAGATTTTGCAAAAATTGCCAAGGAGCATTCTGATCTGTCTGAAATAAATCTCGAGGCAATAGAATATCTAAATAACGTTGTGATGCTTAAAGAAGCAGACGAAATATTATCCAATAAAAATGCAGATAAGGAGCTGAAAGACTTGGCAAATGATCAGAAAAAAGAAGCCAAAGCCAACCTGGCAAAAATAAAAGAACAACTTCAAGTCATGCTACTTCCTAAAGATAGTGCAGATGAAAAAGGAAGTATAATAGAAATAAGAGCCGGCACAGGTGGTGACGAAGCTGCACTTTTTGCCGCAGTGTTATTTAGAATGTACCAGAAGTACGCAGAAAAAATGGGCTGGAAGTTTGAGATATTGTCACTCTCTGATAGTACCCTTGAAGGGTATAAGGAAGCCATAGCTCAGATTAGCGGCAAAGGCGTTTATAAAAGGCTTAAATATGAATCTGGGGTACATAGAGTGCAAAGAGTACCAGCCACGGAAGCAAACGGACGCATACATACTTCAGCGGCAACTGTTGCAGTTTTGCCAGAAGCTGAGGACATAGACTTAAAAATTGAGGAAAAGGACATAAGAATCGATGTTTACAGATCAAGTGGAGCGGGTGGGCAGCACGTTAATACAACTGATAGTGCCGTTCGAATCACCCATATTCCAACCGGGATCGTGGTTGTGCAATCGGAAAAATCACAACATCAAAACAGAGCAAAAGGACTAAAAATACTAAAATCAAGGTTATATGAATTGGAGCGAAGTAAAAAAGATCTGGAGAGATCAGAACTAAGAAAAGGGCAAGTTGGAACTGGCGATAGGTCTGAAAGGATAAGAACCTATAATTACCCACGAAACAGAGTCACGGATCACAGGGTCAATGTGACTATGTATAACTTGGAGGAAGTGGTTGCAGAAGGTAAGCTAGAACCTTTTATCGACGCTTTGATTGCTGATGATCAAGCAAAAAAACTTGCGCACGATGAGTTTGGTAATGATAGATAGTAGCCTAAAAAAAGACTATTTACCTGGGTTGCTCTTGGGGCTGTTATCTGTTTTAATGCTTGTAAGCATATTCTCAATGTATTCCGTATCTGGAGGGGTTGTAGCCCCCATAGTAACTAAGCAACTCTATATCTCTGCCCTTTCTCTGTTCATGATGTTTGTTTTCTCTAAGATTAATCTAAAATTAATATTCCGGAGTTCATACGATGTTTATCTGGTTATCTTATGCGCCCTTGTGGTAACAGAGTTTTTAGGCCATATCGGAATGGGGGCGAAGAGGTGGATAAATTTAGGAATAATCAATATTCAACCCTCTGAGTTTATGAAAATTGGGCTAATCTTAGCACTCGCCCATTATTTTTATAATTGCCATGTTGATAGCATTGTAAAAACAAGGTTTTTGCTGTCTCCTGCGATTTTAGTTTTATTGCCAAGCATTCTGATAATGAAACAACCGAATTTAGGTACAGCCATGATTATTATATCAACAGCTGCAACCATATTTTTTTTAGCTGGGGTAAGGGTAAGAGTATTTGTTTGTTTAGGGGTGATAACGCTTGTTAGCATGCCTATTATTTGGAGATTTTTGTATGACTATCAAAAAACCAGGGTTCTGACTTTTTTAGACCCAATGCACGACAAATTAGGAGCAGGATACAACATAATTCAATCGATAATTAGCATAGGTTCTGGAGGTGTATTCGGCAAAGGTTTCTTAAAAGGTTCTCAGAATCAATTGGATTTCTTGCCAGAAAATCATACAGACTTTATATTTGGCTTAATAGCTGAGGAAGGTGGTTTTGTTTTATGCTTAGCTTTGTTTCTGATTTATTTCGCAATAACTTTGATTTTATACCTTATGAGCGTGCGATGTGATTTTCAATTCCATAGATTGGTTATCCTTGGTTTCGCCTCGTTATTATTTTTCCATGTTTTTATCAACATAGGCATGATATCTGGCTTATTACCAGTAGTTGGCGTGCCATTGCCATTCCTATCATATGGTGGTTCAAATTTCATCGCTATGATGATTGGCGTAGGCCTGGTATTGAATTGCTATACCAACAAAAAAGTTACTCTCAAGACGGCACCGTCAAGTTAATGGAGGTAAGGGCGTGACAGAGCATCTTTTTGAAAATTATGCAGCAGCTATGGATTGAGCGGCGTGATCCCAAATAGATTTAGCTTCGAAAAACATTTCTTTTTGCTTGCTAGAACTGTTAATATACCTGCCCACATCTACTGAAAATATGTTCCTTATTTTTCCCATCAAAGAAAGAGTTTGCTGTACCCCAGAAGGAGATTTGAATTTTATTAGGCATTTCTCTTTCCTGCGTGTTGGTTGGTGTGCATTTTCAACCCTATTATTTAATCCTTTATGGCGCCTATGCTCTGTTTTAGGGCACATTTCTTTTATAGGTTTGGTATAGCTTTTTAATTTATCTGTCACGATTACTCTGGGTACTGGATTTGATTGTAATAATCTTGATAAAAACCTTATCGCAGACTTTTTATTACGTCTGGTCTGTAGGAAGACATCTATCTCATATCCATCTTCATCTACAGCTCTCCACAAAATAAAATATTTACCGTTAATTTTAATGCTCATCTCATCCAAATGCCATTTATCCTTTACTTTCCTCTGCTTCTTCTTGATTATATCTAAAAACCTTTTTCCAAATTTAATACACCATGCTCTTATCGTTTCATGGCTTACTTCTATACCCCTTTATAACAACTCTTCTGCTACGTCTCTATAACTCAAATTAAATCTGTGGTACAACCAAACTGCATGTCCTATTATCACCATTGGATATCTGTATCTGCTCGCTCTTTCTTCCATTGTTTTTCTATTATTTTTTATTTTGCTCCAATTTACTATTTTTTCCCTCTTCTCTCAATACCTTTTGCACCTCAACTTTTTTAACTTGACGGTGCCTCCAGTATAAACAGCATGAACTAAAATCTGTGAAACAAGCAATCTTTAATACGCGACACAAATTGACAGAGTTTAATAACACGCTGCAAGAAAATGACAGCGTTGAAGATATGGAGGCACTGGAAAAGGAAATAGGAGTTATAGAAATACGGCTAAGCAATTACAATGAAGAGCTACAACAACATAACCAAGAATTGTTAGAGCTCACAAAAGAATTTGATGGATTGTCAGTTGACAGTAGATTCGAATATAAAACATACTCAGCTTTTTTTAAGTATAATACAAATAAGTTAGAGTTAGGGATTAAAGAATTGAACCAGAAACTTTCAAGAGTAGCAGAAGAAATTTTGATGATGGAAAGATCGATTGAAGAAAAGAAAAAATATTTAACAGAATTAGAAGAAGAATTGGGTTTTGTTATGACTGAGTCCCAAAATGACGAAGCTGTGCAAATGGATTACACAACTGAGACGGCAGACCTTTTATTAGAATCTACAGAAGGAAAGCAAGAATGGTTATGTACACCAAGGAAAACACCCACAATAAATCTTAGTCTTAATCTAGATAATGTCGTCATGAGATTTTAAGCCAAAGAGATAAGCATCTAATCTGAATTGCGGCAAGGAAAGAAGCTGAATTTTTAGCATATCTGGTTGCAATTCCCCTCCATCTTTTAAGATGAAGAAAGGTGTTTTCTACAATATGCCTTATTTTATATAAATCTTTATTGTATTTTCTCTGGGTGATTCTGTTCTTTTTAGGAGGAATAACAACTCTCATGCCCAATTCTTGGGCATGGTCAATTATGTAATTAACATCGTACCCTCTGTCGGCTAGTAAGTACTCAGCTTTCATCTCTTCAATAAGATTAACAGCCTGCTTGCAATCAGCTTCTGAGCCTTTTGTGACAATAACTTTGAGTGGCATACCATGTGAATCCACGGCAAGGTGAATCTTTGTATTGAGCCCCCTTTTGTACGACTCATATCTTGATTGCCGCCTTTTGCACCTGAAGCATGTGGATGCACTTTACTATGACTTGCGTCTATCATTAACCATTCCATATCAGGTTCTTTCACAAATATCTCCAATAAAGCCTCCCATATCCTTTTGTCTCTCCATCTGCAAAATCTTTTATGTGTATTTTTCCATCCTCCATATTCTGAAGGCAAATCTCTCCAGGGAGAACCTGTTCTTAATATCCAAAATACTGCGTTAATGAATCTTCTGTTATTATGTGCCAAACCTCCCCACGTACCCTCCCTTCCTGGCAAATGATCCTTTATCAAATCCCACATATTATCTGTTATATCATGCCTATGTAGCCCTAAATCCATTTTTACTCCTGATTTATCTTTTCTTTCATATTATACCACAAATCTCATGACGACACTATCTAGAATGTGCACCAAACAAACATCAAGACAATAGCAATCTTTCCACGGCCAGAACTGAGAGTGATTTAATTAATGAAGATCCCAACAATTACTGCCAAAAAACACTTAGCTATGATGAGTGACGCAACTAATATACCTCTGGTAAATCAACAAATTTATAGACGACAGAGAACTTGGAAAAGAGCTAGGAATATACTCCGATAACTTGAAAAATTGGTGTTATTTGCTTATATCTTTAAGCCAGCCGTTGTTTAATAAATGGCTAGCCGCTTGATAAAAAGTTACAGTGTCAAAGAGCTGGGTTTTGTTCACTTTATTTTCTTTTTGGTTGTTGGCTTGGTCAATATTATAACTCCAAACGAACTTTTTGGGCCCAAGCACAGTTAACGTATTCCCGCTATATAAGCCAAGTTTTTGATAAGTACTAATAAAAGCTCTGTTTGCTTTAAACTTTAAAATATCTTTCCCAAAAAATTTGCTTTTATATTCAACGTCAAGTAATCCAAGAAGCGTGGGGGCAATGTCAATTTGACTCGCTAAGTCATCAATTATTTTTGGCTTGATTATCTTTGGTGCATATATAAACAGCGGAATATGGTATCTGTCCACTGGTATATGCACTTTACCAGCACTGCCTGCGCAATGGTCAGCAACAATAATAAAGATTGTATTATCAAACCACGGTTTTTGTTTTGAGCGCTCCATTAATTGCTTTATTGCATAATCTGTATACTTAACTGCCCCAGCTCTTCCAGTCCCAGGTAGAATGTCAATTTTACCATCAAGATATGTATATGGCCTGTGGTTGGAGGTTGTCATCACCAAAGAGAGGAAAGGTTGTTTGGCTTTGTGGGATTTATCAGCCTCTTTTATAAATTTATTGAACAAATCCTCATCGCTTACTCCCCAAACATTTGAAAATGTTATCTCTTCTTGCGCAAAATCTGTGCGATCAATAGTTTTAAAATTATTATTCGCAAAAAAGTAGTTCATGTTGTCGAAATACCCAAAACCACCATAAATAAATTTGTTATCGTATCCCTCTTTTTCAAAAACATATCCCAAAGAGAATAAATTCTCATTGCTAGGACGTCTTAAAATTGAATTACCTGGAAGGGGCGGGATTGATAATGAAATTGCCTCAAGACCTCGCACTGTTCTTGTCCCAGTGGCATAAAAGTTATTGAAAAATAAGCTCTTAGCAACTAAACTATCAAGAAATGGGGTGATCCCTTCCCTATTACCAAAATACCCCATGAACTCTGCACTGAGGCTTTCCACAACAATTAGTGCTACGTTGTGTTTTTTTGACTTATTACCATTTGTTGAGGTGATTATCCTTGTAATATCGTTTGTGTCATTGGAAAGAAACTTGGCATTACCAGACGAGATTTGTTGGCGTAAATTTTTCAATACAGATTCTTGATCATAACTGAGGTAAAATTTATCATAGTCCAAAGTATTATTTTTAAATGCACTAAACAACCCATCTAAACCATTATATGCTAAATTTGTTGCATAAGCGTTACCGTCAAATTTCTTGTCTATCACATCTTTGGGATTAAAGTGATATGCCCCCATTAAACATAAAACAACAATTAATGATAAGTTTAAGACGAAGAGTTTTGATGTTCTAAAACGTTCAAACTTCCTGGCTATAGATTTTGCGACATAATAGAAAATCGGCACAAGGAAAACCAATGTAACTAAAATTTTGATGAGAGGATAAGACTCGTATATATTCCCAACCAGCTCTCTTTGATAAACCAGATAGTCAACAGCAATGAAATTAAACCTCACCCCAAATTCATCCCAAAAGAAGTACTCTGCAACCATTGTGAATAGAAGAGCGTAGATAAAGGTATAAACCACTGCCTTAAATATAAGAAAAGCGTACTTATTTGCGCGAATAAATCTTGGGATTAGTAGGTATAAAAAGGATAGTGGAACCGCTACATAAAAAAATGAGGCCAAATCACTAATTGCCCCAAAAGTAAAAATCTCAAACAACTGCCCCCAAGTGCAATTTAGCTGATCAAGATGGCAACTATGCCATGCAAGAATGCATCTTGAAAGTGTCATTATAACAAAATAAGGTACTGCAAAGTATGATAAAAATGAGAAATATTGTGAATGTCTTTGCATGATCGGGTTGTTTTTTAGATCAACTGTTGCAGTTCACCACTTTCATACATCTCCCTCACAATATCACACCCACCTATGAATTGGGCTTTAATGTAAAGTTGTGGAATTGTTGGCCAATCTGAATAATCTTTGATGGCCTGCCTCAAATCATCATCTTCCAAAATGTTTATGCCGACGAATTTCACTTTTAATATGTTTAATATATTCACGACTGTAGCCGAAAATCCGCAAGCAGGAGCTTCAGGCGTTCCTTTCATAAACAACACAACCTCATGTTCGTTTAGAACTTGTGTAATTGCTTCGTGTAAGTTGTTATTCATTTTATTCCTTTTTGATGTATGTTTTTATTGAAAGAGCATGTAGGTCTGCACCCAACCATTCTTTTAACACTTTATGGACAAGCCTATGTTGCTCTATTTTTGATAGACCACTGAATTCTTCGGTTGTAATTTTGAGCTCGTAGTGATTGTTGTCCCCAACTGTATCCGTCAGTTCAAGATCGGCGTTAGGGAAATTGCTCTTAATTGCGCTATAGAGAGTATTATGATCAATTGGCATACTACTTTGCCCTTTCCAAATATTTCAATTCCTTAATATCCACCACAATTTTATCTCCCTCATTGATGAATGGAGGCACCATAATTCTTGCACCATTCTCTAAAACTGCTGGTTTATATGAAGAAGCTGAGGTCTGTCCTTTCACAACAGGTTCGCATTCTTTCACCACAACTTCTGCTGTGGACGGTAAAGAAGCAACTAGGGGTTCGCCATCATGAGTCTCTAAAATCACAACCATTCCCTCTTGTAAAAAAGATGCCTGCTCACCAAGCAGTGATTGAGGAACTGTTCTTTGTTCATATGTTTCTTGATCCATCAGAACCAACCCATCTCCTTCTTCGTACAGGAATTGATGCGGTTGTTGGTCCAGCTTTATTCTCTCTACATCTTCTGAGCTTCTGAACCTGTGGTTCATTTTTGTGCCCGTTTTAATTTCTTTCATCTCAACTTGGATGTAAGCCCCTCCTTTGCCAGGTTGGGTATGCATGGTTTTTGAAACGACCAAATATCTGTTATCATGAAATATAACGTTTCCTATTCTGATATCATTTGCACTGATTTTCATTTATACCATCCAGTATTTTTCTCGCTTTTAACATAAAATTTAAAAATATACTATATCTTGTTTTGGTAAACTTTCAGGGAGTGTTTTAAAAGGGATAGGAAAGAAGAAAAGAATGTGATATAAGGAGAGGGAAGGAGAAAAGAAAGGGAAAAATGGAGAAAATAGAATGTAAATATTGCAAAGGGAAAGAGGTATCAAAAAATGGATATGCAAGGAAAAAGCAGAGATACAAATGTAAGAGTTGTAATAAAAACTTTACAGAAGGAGATGGTAGGAAGAATTGGAAATATGGTAATAAAGAGAGGAGCATGGTGATAAAGATGTATCTAAATAACTGCGGAATTAGGAGGATAGCTCACATATTAAATATCCCGTTAAGTACAGTATTTTATTGGATCAAACAAGCAGGGAAAGTAGTAGATGAGATGGTGACGAATCAAAAGATAGAGGGAGATAAGAAGCGTATAGAGATATTAGAGATGGATGAGCTATATACATACGTCAAAAAAAAGAGAATAAAACAAGAATATGGACTGCTGTCGATAGGGACAGATTCAAAACTGTTGCGTTTAAAGTAGGTTCAGGTGATAAAGAAAATTACGTAGATTTAGCTCGTGAGCTAGGAGAAAAATACCAAATTCGTTATATGTGTACAGATGGGTATGAGGTCTATTGTCATTATAAAATTGCTCAAATACATCTGCAGACAAAGTCTGAAACTTGTTTGGTTGAGAGCTTCAATTCCTCCTTAAGGGATATGCTTGCTAGATTAAATCGCAAGACTAAACGCTTTAGCAAGTGTTCTGAAATGCTAAGATTATCCCTTGTTTTATTTTTTAACAAAGCTTTAGCTCTTTCTATCTATTTATGAACACTCCCAACTTTCATTATCATTGAAAAGATGACCGAGAGAGCTATAAAAATTACTGTGACTAATATTGATATGTAATTAGAAAAGTGAACTCCAAAGAAGCCCAAAATCATTTTTGCTCCAATGTAAACAAGCATACCCCCTATTCCATACTTCAAGTATTTAAACTTCTGAATTGCGTTAGACATAACAAAATACATAGACCTGAGGCCTAAAATTGCCAAGATATTTGAACTAAATGCTATAAATGGGTCCTTAGTAATTGCAAGCACAGCAGGGACTGAATCCATTGCGAACACCAAGTCTGCTTTTTCAATCATTAGCAATGCAAGCGCTAAAGGTGTGATGAATAATTTTTTATCTTTATGAAAATATAACACCCCTCCTTTATTGTCTTGACTATAATTAAAGTATCTTTTGGTTATCCTGATGACCAGATTGTCATCCATAGTAGATGAATCGTAGGAGTTCATAAATGGCAGTTTATAGCCACTATATATCAACAAGAAACCAAATAATAAAAACACCCATTCAAACATGTTGATAATATAAAAACCACATGTAAGCATCAATAGTCTTAATACTATCGCACCTAAACCCCCTATAAATAACACTTTGTGTTGGAACCTTGGCTCTATATCAAAATACTTAAAAATGAGAATAAAAACAAAAACATTATCAACACTCAGAGAAAGCTCAATACAATATGCCGCAACAAACTCCACCGCCATATCAACACCAGCATGAAGGTATATCACACTCCCTATAGTTGCCGCCAACATAACCCACAACGATGATAACGCCAATGCCTTTAACATGCTGAGCTGTTTTGAATTCCTTGAAGCAACGCCTAAATCAACAAATACAGATAGCACTAAAATTGCTATCAAGGAGACCCAATAATAACTTGGAAACATAAAAGTTGGCTACTAAATTAACATATTACTTATAACCTAAATCCTTCAAGAGCCGAGTCTTCAAAACAGAAGTAAGCGCTTTACCCACACCATCGCACAGATGGCAAAGTTTGAAGCCTTCTGAAATTTTAGAACCAAACTCTTGAAATATGT
The DNA here is from genome assembly GCF_034359465.1 of Candidatus Bandiella woodruffii. Taxonomy (NCBI): domain Bacteria; kingdom Pseudomonadati; phylum Pseudomonadota; class Alphaproteobacteria; order Rickettsiales; family Candidatus Midichloriaceae; genus Candidatus Bandiella; species Candidatus Bandiella euplotis. The sequence continues at coordinate 716,386 of NZ_CP110820.1, forward strand.
ATAGCATAGACTGGTTACCCAATAACTCTAATAGCTAACCCTGTTGAACGCAAGATCATTTAGAATTTTTATCTTCTGCATCTTTAACTTCCTCAAACTCAGCATCCACTACTTTTTCATCTTCATGGGAAGGTTGACTACTCTCTGCTTGTGGGGCGGATTGCTGCTCGTTCCCATAAACATGCTGCCCTATCTTCATTGCAGCTTGGTTTAGAGCTTCAACTTTACTATTGATGTCATCAACATTTTCCGCTTCCATCGCTGTTTTTAGGCTCTTAATTATATTCTCCACCTCTTCTTTTTCCGCCTGCGGAATTTTATCTCCGAAATCCTTTAAACTTTTTTCGGTCGAATATATTAGGGAATCAGCTTTGTTTCTTGCCTCTATTATCAACTTTTTCTCCTCATCCTTACTTGCATTCTCTTCTGCATCCTTGATCATTTTTTTAATTTCATCATCCGATAAACCACCAGAAGACTGTATAGTAATTTTTTGCTCTTTACCTGTACCTTTGTCTTTTGCTGAAACGTGAAGTATCCCATTTGCATCCACATCAAAAGTCACTTCAATTTGCGGCAACCCTCTGGGAGCTGGAGCAATTCCTTCAAGATTAAATTGACCAAGCATTTTATTATCTGATGCCATTTTTCTTTCCCCTTGAAAGACCCTAATGGTAACAGCGTGTTGATTATCTTCAGCAGTGGAAAAGACCTGGCTTTTCTTGGTTGGGATAGTACTATTCCTTTCTATCAAAGGCGTCATAACGCCTCCCAAAGTTTCGATTCCTATTGTAAGTGGCGCCACATCAAGTAAAACTATGTCTTTCATGTCCCCACTTAATACAGCCCCTTGAACAGCAGCGCCTATTGCAACAACTTCATCAGGGTTAACACCTTTATGTGGCTCTTTACCGAAAAATTCTTTCACTTTTTCTATGACTTTCGGCATCCTTGTCATGCCACCAACCAAAACCACATCATGAATATCGGACGCAGACAGGCCAGCGTCTTTTAAGGCTGCTTTGCATGGTTCTATGCTTCTTGTGATTAGGTCATCCACCAAATTTTCGAACTTAGCTCTTGTGATTTTTACATTTAAATGCTTTGGTCCTGATGCATCCGCTGTAATATATGGAAGGTTAACATCTGTTTCCAGTGCGTTAGAAAGTTCGATTTTAGCTTTTTCTGCAGCTTCTTTTAGCCTTTGTAGGGCTAATGGGTCTTTCATCAGATCAACCCCGCTACTTTTTTTAAACTCTTCACATAAGTATTCCAACAATTTCAAATCAAAGTCTTCACCACCCAAGAAAGTATCACCATTAGTTGCCTTAACTTCAAAGATCCCATCACCTATCTCAAGAATTGACACATCAAAGGTTCCCCCACCAAGATCATAAACAACAATAGTTTTATTCACATCTTTGTCAAGCCCATAGGCAAGAGCTGCAGCTGTTGGTTCATTTATAATTCTTAAGACGTCAAGCCCAGCTATTTTGCCAGCATCTTTAGTTGCCTGTCTTTGAGAGTCATTAAAGTATGCTGGAACGGTAATCACTGCTTTCGTGACTTTTTCCCCCAAATAATCTTCGGCTGTTTCTTTCATTTTTTGCAGAATCATCGCACTAATTTGGCTGGGAGCATATTTATCGTTCTTCACTCCAACCCATGCATCTTTATTTCCGGCTTCTATAATCTTATATGGAACTTTTTTTGCCAGCTCTTTTGTTTTTGGGTCTGAGAAGTTACGTCCTATTAACCTTTTTACCGCAAAAATTGTGTTTTCTGGGTTTGTGACAGCCTGTCTTTTAGCTGCTTGCCCAACTAGCTTTTCCCCCTTTTCAGTAAAAGCAACTATAGAAGGAGTGGTTCTTGCGCCCTCTGAGTTTTCAATAACTTTTGGGTTGCTGCCATCCATGATAGCTACACACGAATTGGTGGTACCTAAGTCTATGCCTATTGTTCTGCTCATGATAATATTTCTAATTATTGACTTATACGTCCTTATATAGGAAGAAAATTTTTTAGAACAAGATCGGAGAGCAAAAATTTTATTAAATCAATGTGCTGATATTATACGAGAGCGAAAGGCTTGCCATTTGCGATTTCAAAACTTCTTTCTTTACAAATTGTCCAAAACTCAGGCCATCTAAATTCAACTCTTGATGGAGGGACTAATTAACTTTTCACTCACTATCCTATTTCAGACATAAAACCTTTGCATACAACCTTTGAGACAAATTTACTGATGTTTAACAATCTCTTCAATTCTCATCAGTTCATTATATTTGCAAACTCTGTCGGTTCTTGAAATTGAACCAGTTTTTATATACTGGCTACTTGTTGCCACAGCGAGATGTGCTATAGTAGTATCTTCTGTTTCTCCAGACCTATGAGATATAATGTTGGTGAAGTTGTTGCTTGCAGCCAAATCTATACTTTTGAGGGTTTCTGTCATGGTTCCTATTTGGTTGATTTTAATCAATATTGCATTGGCTAGGTGTTCGTCAATTCCCTGCTGTAATTTCTTGGGGTTTGTGACGAACAAATCGTCTCCTACTATTTTTATTTTTTGCCCAAGTCTCTGTGTGATCATCTTCCATCCTTCAAGATCGGTTTCTGATAATGGGTCTTCAATCGATATTATTGGATATTTACTGCAAAGTTCTTCATAAAACTTTATCAGTTCAAGATTTGTCAACTGCACGCCCTCGGACTTTAGTTGATATCTACCGTTTTGATATAATTCATTGGCAGCAACGTCCAGAGCTAAACACACATCTTTTTCCAATTTATACCCAGCGACTTCGATTGCCTGCACAATTAAATCAAGTGCTGCATTTGTTGATTTTATATCTGGCGCAAAGCCCCCTTCGTCGCCGGTATTCACCTTGTAACCACCTATTTTCAATATCCCCCTTAGACTGTGAAAAATCTCGCAAGCCACTTTTAAGTTTTGATTGATATCAGTATATTTCACTGGGACTATCATAAATTCTTGTATATCCAAGCCATTGTCAGCATGGACACCTCCATTAATTATGTTCAGCATGGGCTTTGGTAGCGTGAAGCGATTGTTAGTGGTAAGTGTTTGGAACAGGTGTTTACCCATTACAGAGGCTCTTGCCTTGGCAAAAGCTATGGAAATTGAAAGTATTGTGTTCGCTCCTAAAGCAGACTTGTTAACTGTGCCATCCAGATCAATTAAAAACTGGTCTAGCTCTTCTTGGGATTGAAATGAAAAATTCAACATGTGTGGGCCAAGCTCTTCATTTATAAGGTTTACTGCTTTTAGAACGCTTTTTCCGTGATATCCTTCATCACCATCTCTCAACTCAAGAGCTTCATGCATCCCCTTAGATGCTCCACTTGGGATAGAAGCTCTGCCAAAATAAGAATTGTTTAAGGTCAAATCTGTCTCTATAGTAGGCAAGCCTCTACTGTCAAAGATTTGCCTCGCTTTTATGCCCGTTATTTTCATATTTTCTCATAATCAATTGGCTGCGAGGCCGAGGCCAGAATCGAACTGGCTCGTGGCGGATTTGCAATCCGCTGCATTACCACTTTGCTACTCGGCCGATGAACGAATACCCTATTCTAAATCTGAAAAATCGTCAAGAGTAATTATTTTGGGAGTGTTGCCATAAGATAGATAAGATGCTAAAATGAATATAGCGAGCAACAAAGAAAATAGAGATATGAATACAGAGTGTAAAAAATGCAGTAGCAGTAAATACGTTAAGAATGGTAATATTAGGGGTATGCAAAGGTATAAATGCAAAGAGTGTGGATGTAATTTTACAAACACTAAATTAAGAGGCTGTTCGCCAGAGATGAAGGCTCTGGCAGTGTTATTGTACAGCATGGGGAAAAGTAGCTTTAGATGACTAGGGAAATTATTTAAAGTAGCTCATACTAGCGTATATAAGTGGATAATACTGTATGCTAAAAAGATACCAAGACCAACAGTGCCGGAAGAATTGAGAGAAGTTGAAATAGATGAGATGTGGCATTTTGTAGATTCAAAAAAAACAAATTATGGATATGGAAAGCCTATAGTAGGGAGCTCAAGAGAGTTGTTGCCTGGGTGGTTGGTAAGCGTAACGTTACAACCTTTAGAAAATTGTGGAAAATCATAAGTAGAGATAATTGCACTTATTACACAGACGCTTGGTCTGTTTATTCAGAGGTTATACCTCGCCATCAACATGTTGTTGGCAAACAACATACACTCTCAATTGAGTCCAATAACTCAAACACAAGGCACAGAATTGCAAGAATGACCAGAAAAACAAAGGTAGTTTCAAAATCTGAAGAAGTTGTCGATCTTACGATTAAGCTCTGGGTACATTTTGAGGATAACAATAATTTCCTAAGTGAGCAGGGCAATTTTATATCTATCTTTGGCTAACACTCTGATAAGTTTTAAAATCGCAAATAACAAGCTTCGTGCTTACACGCGAGCCCCCAGGTTTGCATTCACTCTTTCTATTGGTATTTACCATCAAATCTGTAAAGGTTTTTCACTAAAATTTATGAATTTGAGCAGACTTTTATGTACTGATTTCCTAGCTTCACTTTACTTCAGCCTATTTTGACGGACAGACTTAATACTTATACCCAGAAGCATAACTCATAACATATTTTTTAAGTGGGGAAACGTTTTTTATAATTTGTATACCAGCTCTCCTTAGTAGCTGAATTGGAAGGAAATCAGAGGCAAAAATGCCGTTTATGTTGTGCGTGCTACTGATCATCAAATTGATATCAAAATCTCTTTGTAGGCTATACCTAGAAAGCATACGCTTAGAACCTATGTCCAGCCCCAGGCTTATATTCTCATTAATGAGTTGAGCTAAGAGTTGTATGTCTCTAAGCCCAAGGTTTAATCCCTGTCCCGCAATTGGGTGGATACTATGCATGGCATCACCACAAAGCGCGGCTCTAGACTCTGTATATTTTTTTGCATATATTAGGTGAAGGGTGAAATACGCAATACTGGAAGCCAGCTTTATATCTCCTAAGCAATCACCCAGCCTTTCCTTCACAATATATTCAATATCACGACCTGATTTTGAAGCTAATAGCCTACCTGTACCGCCACTACCCGTTATTATAATACCAGATTTATGCCCACCAACTCGAGGCAACACTGCAAAAGGACCTGTTGTCAACAGCCTTTCAACTGCAACGCCCCTATGATCAACTTCGTGCTCTATATCACATATAATCACATCTTGATTATAATTGATGTTTTTGGTTTCAATGCCCAGAATTTTTCTGGTTTTGGAATGTTTCCCCTCTGATACAAGTAATAAGTCACACAATAATGTAGTTCCATCAGATAAATGTAATTGATTGTGATGGGGACTGTAAATTATACTATTGATTTCTACGTTTTTATATAGAGTTATATTTTGATGCCGTTGAACTTCTGCGATTAGGGCTTTTGCTATAATTCTCTCATCGAGCATACAGCCAAAATCGTCCCGACCTATCTCTTTGGGGTCAAAGATCAATTGCTCATGATTGTTGTGATCTCCGATCAATATTTTGTTAATTGGTTGAGCATGCTCCTTTAAGACCTCTAAAATACCAGCTTTTTCAAAGATGTCCAAAGATGCAGCAGCTATTGCAAATAATCGGCTAGGCAATTGGCCTAGGATTTCTGGTGGATTATATACCCCAAATCTTTTGTTGTCATGCCCTCTTTTTTTGCCAATTCCCAAAACGTTCCGAGCATATATGTCAGTATTATTCAAAACAGCAACACTCAACCCACTTTTAGCCATTAAACACGCGAACGTAAGCCCTATACATCCAGCACCACTTATAATAAGATCATATTTCATTTTAAGCACCTGAAGTGTGGCATACAGACGACAGATGACCGCAAAAAAAGCTGGGAATATGAGTGATTAGCATGATGAGGTTATAAAAGTACGCAATGAAGCGCGAAGTCCCAAATATTTTGAGGCCAATTTTTAAAGTTAGCGGAGTATAATACATTTCATATCCAATAAATTTCCCTCATATTATATTATTACGGTAACAGTGCATAGTAAATTTTGCGTCCTACTTCCCGATATCATTAATTCAATTAAAATAGCAAATATAGCAAAATTTATCGAGCTAAACATATGAAAGAATTCGATGAAGTAAGGTTTCCTGAAGACATATCTTATGGAGCAACTGGAGGACCGGAATATTTTACAAACATTATCTGCACAACAAACGGCAAGGAGTATAGAACCTTAAACGGAACAAATTCAAAAATGCGTTATAACATATCATATGCTGTTAAAACTTCTTTACAGATGGAAAAGTTGGTGACCTTCTTTAGAGCAAGGAGAGGGAGAGCAGTTGGCTTTAGATTGAAAGATTGGTGTGATTATAAAGCAGAGATGCAGTTACTAGGGATTGGAGATGGTATTAACAAAGCTTTCCAACTAAAAAAGATATATAAAAGTGAGGAGAGCACATATGAAAGGATCATCTACAAACCAGTTATAAGCACTGTGATTATCTATGTTAACAATGAGGAATATACTGGTGGTGTTGAAGTGAATCACCAATCTGGCGAAATAAAGTTTGAATCTACAGTTGGACTTGGGGACAAAATTTTCGCAACTTTTGAATTTGACTTACCTGTGAGATTTGATATTGATCATTTACCAATCTCAATCGACGAACACAATACATATTCCAGCAAAAACATAAATTTAGTTGAAATCAGGCTATGAGAAAGGTTAATAATTACGAAAGCAAACGTGTGTTTGGGTATTTCATCTGTTGGCATGTTTTACTCGAAAACGGTATAGAGCTTTGCCTAACAGATTGTGAGCATGACATTGAAGTAGATGAGGTAAAATATCTTGCAAAAAGTTTGTTAAGCTACACGGAGATAAGAAAAAATGCTGAAATGTTAGAGGACACTAATGAAATTACTGGAATTATCGACAACAAATTGATAAAAGAAGCTGACATCTTAAATGGGAAATTCGACAACGCTCTGCTGTCAATTTATTTAACCAATAATCAAAATTTAGAGCAAATTTTATTAAAATAGGGGCGATAAGAATACATCAACACAACCAGTTTTACGCTTCTATAATCTCACTTTCTGACAAGCTAAACTCTAATATAACTCAGTTCTTTTCTCCCTACTGCCGGGCAAAGTTTTGTGATGATAGGTGTGGACTAAGCAAAGATGCTTATACAAAACAGGGGCAAATAACAACGCTGATCAGCAAAAATTCTTTTTTGGGAGTGTTGCAAGATGGAATAAAGAAAGGTATAGTGGAGTGGATTACAGAATAAAGAAGAGAAAAATGTCATCAGCGCATCAAATAATAATGGTATGTTTGGATCAATTGGTTGGTAGTGAGCATCAATATCGCAAATTTAAGGAGCTGTTTAATTTTGGGGCAGCAGAGCAAGAGCTGAAGGGAATTGAATCTCCTGCTAATTATAAGGGATATGGTGTTTTACGTTTATTTAAATGCTTGTTGTTACAGTTTATGGAAGATTTGTCAGATCGTGAACTAGAAAGATATTTGAGTGACAGTGTTGCAGCCAAGTGGTTTTGTGATTTTGATTTAACCGAAGCCACACCTGATTATAGCGTTTTTAGTAGAATCCGCTCAAAGATAGGAACAAATTTGTTATCAAAAATCTTTGCCATTTTTAGAGATCAACTAAAATCTCAAGGATATATGAGCGAGGTATTTACTTTTGTTGATGCAAGTCACTTGATCTCCAAAGCTAATTTATGGGAAGAGCGGGATGAAGCCAGAAAACAAAAATATGAAAAACTTAACAACGAAGTCTTGCCTAAAGTCGCACATGATAAACAAGCCAAAATAGGGTGCAAGGGTGGTAGTAAATTTTGGTATGGCTATAAGAAAAACATGTAAGCGTAGATATTCAATCCGGAATGATCAACAAGGTTGCTATAACGCCTGCTAATGTTACCGATGCAAAGGGAGTTGCGCATGTTTTACCAAATAGTGGAGCAGTTTATGCTGACAAAGGGTATTGTGTTGCACCAGCAAAGAATGCAGCTAAAAGCAGAGGTATTCATTTTTGCGCCATCAAGAAAAACAATATGAAGCAAAAGAATTTTGACCTTGATCGATACTATACTTCCATAAGGGCTCCGTTTGAGAGGGTGTTTTCTCAAGATAATAAACGATTGCGATACATAGGAATTGCCAAAAATCAGTTTGCTGAATTTATGAATGCTATCTGCTTTAATTTAAAACGTTTAACGGTTCTTACTGCCTAAGCTCATAAAATCACGCTTCGCAGAATCAATAAAAAGCTAAAAATTACCATATCCCACCTCAAAGAAATCTTTTGAATTCTTGGGGAAACCAGTTTTTTGTTAATTTTTTTAGACCATGGTCCAAACTTCCTTAAATCAAACCATCACATTTATCCTTATTTTATCTTTCAACGCTCCCTTTTTGGATGAGGCCAGGCAGGAAAGCGCTTTTTACTATAATGATGGGATAATTAAGTTTTTATCTGGGACGAATAAGGGTATAAGTTATGATATCATCAATTTTAAGGACAAAATTGTCCAAGTTATGCTGCCACCTCTGCAACAGCTTAATGTAAATGATCAATACGAGATTACCGCTGGGTGCGACAAAAGCTTTACTAAGTGCGTCAAAAAGTTTAATAATGCAATTAACTTCCGCGGAGAACCACACATATCAACCGTGATAAAAAATTTATAACCTCAACTCTGTTTTAACAAGTCTTCTTCCACGTCTATGCTAATGTTAGGATCGTCAACTACAGCCACTTTAATTTTCATGCCATTTTCCAAAGCTCGTAACTGCTCTAAACTTTCTTGTTTTTCCAAATAAGATGGAGCCATTGAAATAAAGCTTTTTAATGACTTAGGGTTGAACCCATAAATACCTACATGCTTATAATTTTTATCAAACTTTATCGGCGATCTCGTGAAATATAAAGCCATATTTTGGTAGCTCACGATCGCTTTCACAACGTTTGGGTCATCAATTGAATTCTTTTCCGATATTACAGTAACAGCAGTTGCAATATCAACATCACAATTGCTCTCGTCATTTAATAAGTCATTTACAGCAATTATTGTTTGCGGGCTTATATAAGGCATATCGCCTTGCAAATTAATTATATAATCATATTCTTGATCCAGTGCATCATACCCTTGAAAAACCCTATCCGTCCCAGATTGTAACTTGGAATCAGTGGCAATGTAATTATATCCATAGAGCTTCACCAAATTTTCCAGCTCCTCGTCACATCCAGCAATCACAACATCTCCCAAGTTTGCCTTAAGCGCCTGTTGATACACCCTAATTACCATAGGCAATCCATCTATGTTGATTAAAGGCTTTTTAGGCAATCTAGTAGAACCAAGCCTTGCTGGTATAATAATAACTGTTTTTTTTGAAGACATTACAACAACCTGAAGACAATTTTGGCACACTGAGCGAGACGCAAAGCGTGGCAACCCCACACAAGCAACAAGCAAAGTGGTAACAAATTTAAGGTTATCCAACTATACAAGGACACTTGCAGTATTTTGTCTATAGCATGGATGGTGATCCCGACAGGATTCGAACCTGTGACCTACTGATTAAAAGTCAGTTGCTCTACCAGCTGAGCTACGGGATCTCAAAACTAACGAATTGTAACATATAGTGCAGGCTAAAACAAAGCTTTTTTCACTATATGCTTTAATTAATTCATCTAACGATTTCAGTTTCAGCAAAGAAAAATGCGATTTCTTTGCATGCATTATCAAAAGAATCAGAACCGTGTACCGAGTTGGCCTCAATATCCTGGGCAAATTCTTTTCTAATAGTACCGATTGCAGCTTCAGCCGGATTTGTTGCCCCCATCACTTCTCTATTCTTCAACACTGCATTTTCACCTTCCAATACTTGAACAACAACAGGAGCAGAGATCATAAAGGCAACCAAGCTATTGAAAAAAGGCCTGTCCTTATGAATATCATAAAACGCTTTTGCTTGGGCTTCAGTCAGCTGGATTCTTTTTTGTGCAACAATCCTCAACCCAGCCTCTTCTAACTTTGCATTAATTTTGCCAGTGATGTTTCTTTTAGTGGCGTCTGGTTTTATTATGCTAAACGTTTTTTCTATCATTTTTTATTTACTAAACTAGTTTATTACCCAAGGGAGTTCTTTTTATACATGGTTCGCTGCCATTTGTATACTCTTTTTTGCTGGATGCGCAAGGACTTTTTATATCGTAAACAGATGGGTCCTTAGGCTTACAACTCACTAAAAGAAGTAGAAAGCAGAAGATTGTTACTCTTTTCATTATGAATTACCAGATAAATTCTTAGGAGCACCAATCACATTATACCCCGCATCCACGTGCATAATCTCACCAGTTACACTTGATGATAGGTCACTAGCCAGATAAACAGCTGCGTTGCCTATATCATGAATCGTAACATTTCTTCTTAACGGCGAATTTTCTTCGTTAAACTTAAGCATACTACGGAAATCACCAATACCAGAAGCAGCCAAAGTCTTAATTGGACCGGCAGAGATTGAATTAACGCGGATACCAAGTTCTCCCAGGTCTGCAGCAATATATTTCACACTCGCTTCTAATGCAGCTTTGGCGACTCCCATAACGTTATAATTGGGAATAACCTTCTCTGCTCCGTAGTAGGTTAGCGTTAATATACTTCCATTTGGACTTAGAATTTCTGCAGCTTTTTTTGATGTATACACGAAGGAGTAGCATGAAACATCAAGGGTGTTAAGGAAATTTGCTCTTGATGTGTCCACATATCTGCCCTTAAGCTCCTCTTTATCGGAAAATGCAATGGCATGAATAAAGAAATCTATTTGTCCGTGTTTATCTTTGATCATTTTAAATGCCCCATCAACCGATTCTGGATTGGTTGCATCACATTCTATTAGAGTATCTGACTGCAATTCATCAGCCAACGGACGCACTCTTTTTTCAAATATCTCGCTTTGGTAGGTTATAGCAAGCTTTGCACCATGTGCGTGGCAAGCTTTAGCTATCCCCCAAGCAATTGATCTATCATTTGCAAGCCCCATTATTAGCCCGACTTTACCAGATAATAAGCTTTTCATAACCTTTATTTTAAATTATTTTACAATTTCCCAAGAACCATCAGCTCTTCTACACGCAGTTCCAAAGCCTTCTTCAACCTTGTTACCAATCTTAATTTTTTGGGTATACTCTCTGCAGTTTTGTCCGTAGTCATTTACAAAAGTTTTTACAGGAACTACCTCTCCAGAAGCATGCGAATCAGGATTATTCCAAGATGCAGGAGCTCCAGACTTGTTATACTCAAGCGCCTTAAGTTGTGCGTTTTGCTGCAGCTCCAAATCTCTCTGATCTAAAGACCTACCAAGCGCATTCCCCGCCAAGCCACCCAGCACTGCCCCGGTTGCAATAGCAACTTTATTTCCGGTTCCTTTACCTATGGCAGACCCAATCAAAGCCCCAGCTATGCCGCCTCCTATGGTGCCCATCGTAGTTTTGCTTGTTTGCCCTGCTTCATTGGTGTAACATCCAGAAAGGGCAGATACAACACATAAACCAATTATTATTCTTTTCATTTTTCTCTGTTTAAGTTAACCCTTATAACGTAAATAATAGGCATAATATCTCATAAATGCAAGCAAATCAATATAGTGGCTAAGAATGCATACTATTGCTTAAAGGCAAAAATAATTTTAAGGTTTACACAAAACTGCTTAGCTTTTTCGCCCTTGTTTTATGCCTTAATTTTCTAAGCGCTTTTGCCTCAATCTGTCTAATTCTTTCTCTTGTAACATCGAATTGTTTGCCCACCTCTTCTAATGTGTGGTCTGTTTCCATACTAATTCCAAACCTCATTCGAAGAACCTTCTCTTCCCTTGTAGTTAATGTTGCCAACACCTTTGTTGTTATCTCCCTAAGATTTGAATGAACAGCAGAGTCTATGGGTTTGATAGCATTTGGGTCCTCGATAAAATCACCCAACGTGCTTCCTTCATCATCCCCAAGCTGATTCTCTAAACTCATTGGTTCTTTTGAAATTTTCAGCACTTTTTTCACTTTTTCAACAGGGATGGAGAGCTGCTCAGCTATCTCTTCAGAGGTTGGTTCTCTGCCTAAATCATGCGCCAATTGCTTGGATGTACGTACAATTTTATTGATGGTCTCAATCATATGTACTGGTATCCTAATGGTTCGGGCTTGATCAGCGATTGAACGGGTAATCGCTTGTCTGATCCACCAAGTTGCATAAGTTGAGAATTTATAACCTCTGCGATATTCAAACTTATCTACAGCTTTCATAAGTCCTATATTTCCTTCTTGGATCAAATCCAAAAACTGCAATCCACGATTGGCATATTTTTTGGCAATTGATATAACAAGTCTTAAATTAGCCTCTATCATCTCTTTTTTTGCCTTATTAACAGCCCTCTCCCATTTCTGCACGTTATGAAAAAGCTCTTTAAAAGCTGAAATAGAAAGCCCACACTGTTCCACAATCTGGTTAAATTTTTGCTCGGTCTTGGTGAAAAACGAGGTATTATCTTCAAATAGTTGATTATATTTAACACCTTGGGCTTTAAAAGACTCAAACCAGTCGTTTTCTAATTTTATTTTATTATACCCCTCTAAGAAGTTAATTTTGTTAAAATTGGCTTTAACGGCAACTTTTATCAACTCACTTTCAATTTGAATAATAGCTTTGTTGATGTTTTTGAGCTTGGTAAAAACACTTTCTATATATTGCTCATTTAGCCTTATATCGCATAATAATTCGGTAATTTTTGCTATGTACTCTTCCTGTGCTTTAGTAATGGTTGAAATTTCCATATCGTCTTTCTTCTTCAACGCCCCAGCACTTAATTTTTTCAAAGCGTTGATGGCATGGTAAGATTTCAGCAATTCTCTGCTATATTCAGATATTTCTGACAGCTTATTCAAAATTTTAGGCTTTAAATCGTTTTCCATTGCAGAAATAAAACTTCTTCCATCATCAAAATCCTCGACTTCCTCGCTATCTTCACTCTCCTCAACATTATCACTTGTATTTATATCTTCTTTTTGATGATCAAAAGTTTGCGATGTACCATCGCTATTGGCCGTAGCATCTATATCAATAATTTCCCTGAGAAGCTTTTTCCCTGTTAATATATCATCATACCAGTCTTGCATCTCTTTTAGAATAGTTGGGGTCTGGATCAAATAATATATTTTTTTATTTCTACTATCTTCAATTTTCTTGGCAACCCCAACCTCGCCTTCTCGTGTTAACAACACTTTGTATCCCATTTCTTTTAGATACATCCGCACCGGGTCATCGTTGTTAATGCTAGAGTCTAAACCTGAAGAGCTTGTTTCAAAACCATCCATGTCCTCAGCTCCATCAACCTCACCTGGCAATCTAACATCCAAATCCTGGTCAGTGGCAACCGGAGTTACAACTGTTATACCAGATTCATCTAAAAACGATAATACCGCATTTATAACCTCAGGCGTGGTATCTTGGGGAATTATCTTGTCCAAAGCCTCTGATGATATCTTTCCAATTTTGATGTATTCCTGTAGTTTTTCATGAAGTTTTGTATCTTTTAACTTGGTGTGGACTTGCTGCATTATGAATTTAAATTATTTTGATTAAAATGAAACATTTGTAGTTAACTAGTATTTTCTCAACCTATTTTCAAGTTTTTGCTCATACTCTTTTAGATATAACATTTTTTTCATTAACTTGTCATCTATTGTTACTAATAGTTGAGTTTTTATTTGTTCAAGCTCTCGCTTTATAACCGCAACTTTCTTTATGTCAAAAGCCCTAAGCAAATTGATTCTAGCATCTTCTATGGAGCCATAGCCAGCACGCCCTTTCAGTTTTGGCAACATTTCCAATATGTCGCTGTTAATTCCTCTAATTGTGTTTACGTCTTTACAAGAGGAGTCCATCGCGACATTTTTGCCAAAATGGCGATCTAACAATATTTTTCTGATTTTGTCAAGAAAATCCGGGAGGTCGATTGCCACCAGCTCTTCAATAATTTCATTCTCTTCAAGAAATGTAGGATAATTACACAAGATAGTGATGATGAACAAACTTTCTTGATCCTTATCCGGGGCTGACAAATTAAGTTTAAATTGTGATATGTCTAATTTGGAAGTGGGCCTGACATCTTTATAACCCTGCATCCTCAGATTATGCAACAAGTCATAATATCTGCCAAGCAGGTGCTGCATATAATTTTTTCTTATTGCTGGGTCCTTTATTTCCCCTGCTAACTTTTCCAGGTTTTTCTTGAGCAAAACTTTTTTCTCAGGGGTGTTTAAGCTAAATTTATTAGCCTCATGATTAAATATGTAATCAACAAGTGGAGCGCTTTGTCTCAACAATTGTAAAAAAAAGTCAACACCATTATTCTTTATCACTTCATCTGGATCCTTGCCACGCACAAGCTTTGTGAAATTTAAAGACCTATTGTGAGAAAGGTGCTGCAAGCTTTTATGGGCTATCTTTATAGCAGCGTTTTGGCCAGCTTCGTCATCATCAAAACAAATTGTCGGTTCAGAACACATACCCCACAACATCTCAACTTGGGCTAGCTTGATGTTAGCCCCAAGCGGGGCAACAACGTTGTATATGCCGTGATTTGCCAATGCTATAACATCCATATAACCTTCAACCACCAAAACCTCTTTTTGCCTATGAATGTACGGCTTAGCAAAATGATATCCATATAAGTTATCACTTTTGTGGAATATTGGGTTTTCAGCAGAGTTAAGATATTTTGGCTGCCCTTCATCTATTATCCTCCCTCCAAAAGCAATGAAATCTTCTGATTTGTTTTGAATAGGAAAAATCAACCGGTTGAAAAATGGATTATAAGTAAAGTTATTTTTACTTTGTATAATGCCAGAATCAAACAAGTCTTTTTCTTGGAATTGAGATCTCAGTAACTTTATGAAAGAGGATGAGTCCTTAGGCGCAAATCCCAGTTTAAAGCGCTTTATGGTGTCTGAAGTTATACCTCTTGATAAAATATAGTTCATGGCTTTTTTGCCACCTTCCGAAAATAATTGCTGATGAAAAAAGTCCGCAGCTTTTTTATATATCTGGTAGAATAGTTTATTTTTTTCTATTTTGGCCAATACTTTAGGAGTTTGCTTTTGAAACTCAACCCCAGCTATATATGCCAGTCTTTCCAAAGCATCCTTATAACTGATTCCTTCATATTGCATTAAAAAGGTAAATGCATCCCCATGAGCTCCACACCCAAAACAATGGTAGCTTTGCTTTGCGTCATTTACAAAGAATGAAGGAGTATTTTCTTTATGAAAAGGACACAGCCCAACATAACCAGAATTCCCCTTATTTTGAAGACTGACTTTTTTACTTACTATTTCGGATAATAGTATTTTGGACTTGATTAATTCAGCTTCTAAAGCCATTGATTTGCAAGATTTTTATAGTTTAAGTCTACTAAGCCTTACGACTCATCAAACCTGGCACTTTGGCTCCAGCTCCTATCGGAGTGACGGGCGGAGACAATTGAGTGGTTATGGTTAATGAGGAAAGCACAAGCACATCATGCATCCCTTTCATAGCATTTACAACTTTGTCGATCGCAAGGAAGGGAGTGAACTTACCAACAACAGAACCAAAGTTTTTAGATTCTTGCATATTCTCAAAAGAGATACCTAGTTCTCCCTTCAACAACGTGATATCTATATTCATTCCACCCCCTATAGAGCCCCCTGTGGTCAATCCTTCAGACATGCGTATAATGTTATAAAAAATGCTCGTATCCCAGCATACTAGAATCTGACTTTATTATCAATCTAAGACTGTTGAGCTCCTCTAGTAAACTTAATTTATCAGATGTGCAGCTTTGTATAAACGAAGGCAAACTTTCCACTAAAATATAGAACAAATGGTTTTTAGTCAAAGGTCTTTTGCATTTTCTCTCTTATCGAAGTCACCTGACTCTTATAGTCATTGCCTTGGAAAAGATAGCTCCCCACTATTGCCAAATCAGCTCCAGAGTCTTGACACAAACTTACGGTTTGTGGGTTTATCCCGCCATCCACACCTATTTGAATATTATCCAACCCTTTTGTCATTTCCGCAATGGCTTTAATTTTCTCAAGCTGGCTTTCAAGGAATTGCTGCCCACCAAACCCTGGGTTTACTGTCATAACCAATATTTCATCCAATTTATGATAGATATATTGAAGCACGCTTGCTGGTGTTGATGGAACAATGGCAATACCAACTTTTACGCCTAAAGCCTTTATACGCTCTATCAAACTGTCCACATGAATGACTGCCTCATAGTGGAAAATAATCAAATCACTCCCAACATTCGCAAAATCCCCAATATATCTTTCCGGCTCACTCACCATCAGATGAGTTTTTAGTGGAAGATGGGTTTTGGCTCTTATGCATTTAACGATGTCTGGGCCAAAGCTGATATTTGGTACAAAATGCCCATCCATGATGTCAAGGTGGATAGAGTCTGCACCGGATTGCGTTATCAACTCCACTTCTTCTCCGAGCTTCGAAAAATCAGCTGCAAGAATAGAAGCCGATACTTTACTTTTCTTCATTGAAATCGCCATAAATTTGTTATCATTTTGACATAAATATCGTTAAATGTTAACTTAATAGTGATTTAATATACATATTTTTGCAAAATGCTGGACAGGTGGTTATTCGAAGCGCTAAAAGTCACTGAGACTACAGCTGTAGGCTGTTATGATTGGATAGGCAAAGGCAATAACATTGCAGCCGACCAAGCTGCCGTTAACGCAATGAGGGAGGCATTAAACGCATTACCGTTTGATGGACGCATAGTGATTGGGGAGGGAGAAAGAGATGCTGCCCCAATGTTATACATAGGGGAAAAAGTTGGAGCTGGCGGAGAGGTGATAGAAGTAGCTGTGGACCCACTTGAAGGCACTAACATTTGTGCAAGAGGTGATTATGGCTCTATGGTCGTGATGGCTTTAAGTACAGCAGGTTCATTCTTAAATGCCCCTGACATATATATGGAAAAAATAGTTATAGGCCCAGATTATCCTGAAGAAATAATTTGCGTGAATGATGGAACTAGAGAAAATTTAACCAGGTTGGCTAAACATAAGAAGTGTCGCACCGATGATTTGGTCGTGATGATATTGGATAGAGAAAGGCATAAAAACTCTATCGACGGCGCCAGAGCACTGGGCGCGAAAGTATTTTTACTGGCCGATGGCGATATCTCAGCCGCCATTGCGGCAGCAACTCCGGGAAGTGGAGTTGACATGTATATCGGGGTTGGTGGGGCGCCAGAAGGTGTTTTGGCAGCTGCAGCTTTGAAATGCATCGGTGGCCAAATGAAAGCAAGGCTAGTTTTTAAAACTTCGGAAGAAATAAAGAGAGCCAAAGCGATGGGTATAGAAGACATAGACAAAGTGTATAATGCGCATGGTCTGGTAAAAAATGATGCAATATTCTCTGCAACTGGCGTTACTGACGGACTGCTAGTGAATGGCATAAAGAAGCAAAACAGCCATATTATCACGGAAACTTTGCTGATGAGCACCTTACAGAAAAAAGCGTTTAAAATCAAAACCAAAAGTTGCTAGGCTTGGCATGATAGAAATTAAAGATGTGGGGATTATAATTTCTTCAAGCCATTTTCAGGAGAAATTTTTGATTGTCAGATGCTTCTCTGAAAACCATGGTATTATTGCTGGATTAGTGAGGGTTGGAAGGAAAAAAAATGATGTTATACCTGGAAACATTGTTGTTTTACACTGGAAAGCCAGGATAAATGAACAATTAGGATATTTGAGCGTTGAAGTCTTACACTCAACTTTAGCTCAGATTATGTTTTCTAGTAGCAAAATTAGCATTCTCAATTCAACAATTTCTATGCTAAAAAGCGCATTAAAAGAGCGCGAAGTCAATAAAGCAATTTTTGAGGAGGCGCAGGATTTACTATACTCAGTTTGCGGGAATACAGATGCAAACGTTAATTACAAATCTTACGTAAATTTTGAAGCCAAGCTATTAAATAGTTGTGGTTATGGCTTAGATTGGTCTAAATGCGCAGTGACAAATAGCCAAAAGAACATTAAATATATCTCACCTAAAACTGGAAATGCTGTAACACAGGTGGTTGGGGAGAAATATAAAAATCAGCTATTTGAGTTGCCAATGTTCTTGATTGACGGCAGTATAGATGCATGTGCGAAAGATATTTTATCCGCACTCAATATACTGGGTTATTTTATTGAGAAATATATTTTCGCCCAACATCACATAAAGATACCAAAAATGAGAAGCATTTTAGTAATGGATATAGAAAGAAATCTTGAGCAGTAGGATTATACTACTCCGCTAAATTCAACTTTTGACGTAAGGACTAGCTAAAGCAGACTAAAAGCACTTTAAGTTCTAGGATTGCAAATTGCGGAGCTGGCATGCAAGATGATGACAAGCCCCGCAGTCTTATTTTGTTAGATTTATAACAAAATTAGTGGTTAAAAATCCAATTCATCAGCTTTAACACCTTCAATGCCAAGATATTCTTGAGTACTTTCCGGTGTATTACTACCCCAAAAATAATTTTTAATATCTTGTAGCGTATACTCTGTAACAAAAACAGATGCAACCCCAACAAACGCAGACCCTACAGCATACACGCCATATTTAGCATAGTCACTTGTTTCCTCAACAATTTTTTGTTCTACGCCAAGAAGTGTATGCAAAAGATCAACTTGCGCACCGTCTGGATTCCACATCTTATAAACGTGTTTCTGACCTAATGATGATTTTATTAATTCTGCACCTTCTAAAGGTAATTTGCTCCATTGCACGAAAGTGTCGATAGTGCCTTCTTTATAGATTGTATTTAGAGCTTTTTGCAACGCATCAGATGTTTTGAGTGCAGTGTGGTGTTTATCTTTGATATTCAAAGATATCGTAGCTAAATAGCAAGTATTAATAGCTACTATTGATAATGGTAAAAGATAATTTAACATTTAGTCCCTCTCAGTTTAATAAAAGCACATTGTAGCAAATTAGTAACATATAAACAATCTAAAGTATAAAAAATTATAGTCTTTCAAAGATTTTTCTTATGTCTTTGAGGTCTAGTCTGATGAAGGTAGGTCTACCATGGTTACATTGAGAAGAAAGTGGGGTTTGCTCTATTTCTCTCAATAGCCCATTCATCTCCTCTAAATTCAACACTCTACCTGCTCTGATACTTGAATGGCAAGCTATATTGCCCCAAACTTCATCTATTTTATCTTGAATTAAATCCATATCATCGAACAGATATATATTCTCTGCAATTACTGTAATAAACGCACTTACATTAAGCCCTTGTAATATTGCCGGTACTTGCCTTACCAGAACTTGTGAGATCCCATTTCGTTCAATGCTAACCCCAAAACGTTCCAGCTCTTGTTTTTTCTCAACAATTCGCTCTGTCATAACTTGCCCTAAGTCGACGACCTCAGGAATCAACAACATTTGACTGGCGATATTACCTTCCTTTAATTGTTGTTTTATTCTCTCTAAAGTAATTCTCTCATGCGCTGCATGTTGATCAACTAAAATCAGGCCATCACTTTTTTCAGCAACAATATAAGTTTTGTCAATCTGGCATTTGGCAAACCCAAGTGGGTATTCAGTATCGTCTACTGTATTTTGTAATTCTACATCAGGAGATTTATCCGTCTCAGCAGCCAGCTTTGAATTATGGGTGACATTATTTTGCAGCATTTTTTTTGCAACAAAATCACTTATATATTTCGCTTCATGGTTTTTTTCTGACGCTTTTTGATGATCATTCGGATTTTTTTTGTATAAAGCTTCCTTTCCCAAAGCGGCCTCATGATTTCTTATCAAATCCGTAAAACCGGTTTGTTTAATTATTTCCTGATTGGTATTAAAGGCAGTCTCAGGTTTAAACAATTTGATTGCATTATCTGCCACTTCAGTTGAACTTCTAAGGTTGCTTGCGGTAATTGCGCTTCTGATCGCATCAATGATAATGGATTTTACTTTCTGTTCGTCTCTAAACCTAACTTCAGCTTTAGTTGGATGGACGTTCACATCCACAAATTGAGGATCTATATCTAAATATATCGCTACTTGTGGGAATCTATTATGTGGGATTAAATTTCGGTATGCAGCTCTTATTGCGATTGATAAAACCTTATCTCTTACGATTCTTTTGTTGATAAAAACATGTTGATTCACCGATGTTGCTGAATTAAAGGTTGGGATTGATACGTACCCATAAACTTTTATTTCATCACATTCATGTGAAAATTTCACAGTATTCTCAATGAAAGTTTTGCCTAAGATATCCTCAATCCTCGAGGTTAGCTCTAGGATAGAGCCTATTTGGCTTTTGGTTTCTATAATCTTTTTTTCGTTAGCAATCAACCTAAAGCTTATGTCTTCCCTTGAGAGGGCAAGTTTATTTACCAGTTCTATACATGCACTTGTTTCGCTCGCTTCTGATTTCAGAAATTTCAGTCTTGCTGGTGTTGTAAAAAATAAATCACGTATTTCTATGCGAGTGCCAGTCAATTGAGATGCTGGTTTAATCTGTGATTTTTGGCCTCCTGATACATTTATTTCCCAAGCGTCATTTGCGCCCCGAGCTTTACTTATTATCTTCATTTTACTGACAGATGCAATTGAAGGTAGTGCCTCGCCACGAAAGCCCAAAAATTGAATATTGTTTATATCATCTTCATTTAGCTTTGATGTGGCATGCCGTTCTAACGCAATTTCTAGTTCCTCTCTCCCAATTCCGATCCCGTTATCTATGACTGATATGAAATTTCTACCACCCCTGTTTATTTCAATAGATATTTCTGAGGACTGGGCGTCTATAGAATTTTCTGTTAATTCTTTTACTATGGATAAAGGTCTATCAATAACTTCTCCAGCGGCAATCTTGTTGATTGTGTTGATTGATAGAACACGTATTGTCATAGAAAAACCTTAGTAAACTATTGTTTAGGAATTTTATTTTCCTTGCCAGCACATAACCTCATTATGTTATCTTTATGCCTAAATATAATTAAAATCAAACTAATTACTAAGAATATTAGATTTGTACCGTCAGTGATCATAATGCACTCAATAAATACTGAGGTGCCTAAAGAAACCAATGCTGCTAAAGATGATATCCTTGAGACCTTAAAAACAAGTATCCAAAGCAATAATGAAAAACCGCCTAATATCGGGTTGATTCCCAAAATTACACCAAAAGCAGTAGCTACGCCTTTGCCTCCTTCAAACTTCAACCATATGGGGAAAATATGCCCCACAATACAAATAAACCCATAAAACGTTAGATATTGTTCGTTGAACGCATTTGCAAGCAGAATAACGCAAAGCCCTTTCGCCATGTCTATTAGCAAAGTTAAGCCTCCAAGCAGCTTTCCTCCAGCTCTAAAGGCATTAGTGGCACCTATGTTGCCAGACCCTTGTTTTCTTAAGTCGCCCTTGCCTAAAACCTTGCTTAAAAGTACCCCAGACGGAATACTGCCTAATAGATACGATGCAATTGTTAGAAAAAAATTAATAGAATCCATTAAAATCCATAATGATTAAGCCATCTAACATCCCCTTCGAAGCAACTTCTTAAATCCGGGATATTGTATTTTAGCATTGCCAACCTTTCTATGCCAATACCAAAGGCAAATCCTTGATATTTCTCTGGATCGATTCCTACATTATGTAGCACTCTTTTGTTCACCATCCCAGAACCTAAAATTTCAAGCCAATCATTACCCGTCCCAATTTTAATCTCACCCTTTATGCTACGGTCACACCTAATGTCAACCTCAAAGGATGGTTCAGTGAATGGAAAATAGCTAGCTCTGAATCGCATCGCGATATTGTCAGTTTTAAAAAACAACCGAAGGAATGTCTCAAGGCATGCATGTAAATCTTGCACACTAGACTTCTCATCAACAACCAAACATTCAACTTGGTGAAACATCGGGGTGTGAGTTGCATCGTAGTCTGATCTGTAAACTTTGCCTGTTGAGAATATTCTAAGCGGCGGTTTATTCTCCATCATATGGCGAACCTGCACTGTAGACGTATGAGTCCGTAAAAGGAGTTTATCTTCCTCTAAATAGAATGTATCATGCATCTGTCTTGCAGGGTGGTTTTCTGAAATGTTGAGCGCGGAAAAATTGTTCCATTCGTTATCTATCTCAGGACCTGCAACATGCTCAAATCCCATAGACCTAAATATATCCTTGATAAGCCTTATAGTATGAGTTATGGGGTGTATTCTACCCCTCTTATAGCCTCTACCAGGCAGCGTTACATCTATGCATTCTTGACGAAGCTTAAAGTCCAGAGCTTCATCTGCAAGCCTTGTCTGAACCTCTTCCAGCTCTTTGATAACCAGCTGCTTCACTTCGTTGATTTTTTGCCCAAACTCCTTTTTTATCTCATTTGGAAGCGCTGCTATTTTTTTAGCTTCGATCGTAATAAGACCATTTTTTCCCAAAAACTTAACACGTATATCTTCAACAATTTTACAATTTTCAGCGCCACTTATTGTGACCTTGAATTGTTTGTAGATTGAATCTATGTTACCTAGCATATTAGTTAGCTAGCACTCTTTTCCAATGCTTTTTTCGCTTTGTTCAGTATCTCTGTAAAAGCTTCTGGGTTATGAATTGCAATTTCAGATAACATCTTTCTGTTAAGACCAATTCCACAAAGCTTTATTCCATTAATAAACTGTGAATAAGCCAAACCTTGTTCTCTTGCAGCAGCATTTATCCTTTGTATCCAAAGTCCTCTAAAGTCTCTTTTCTTAGCTCTTCTATCGCGATAAGCGTATTGAAGACCTTTCTCTACTTTCTCTATTGCAACTCTGAAACAAGTACTTGCTCTACCACGATAGCCTTTAGCTAATTTTAGAATTTTTTTATGACGAGCTCTCGCTGTAACACCGCGTTTTATTCTTGACATCTCTTACCTCCCACAACAATTAAAAAGCATACGGCATGTAGTCTGGCACTCTCTTTGCCTCTACCTCAGGCAGAATACACATACCCCTTTGGTTTCTAAGTTGGCGTTTACTACGCTTTCTCATGTTGTGTTGTTTATTGGCTTGTGGGGCCATAACATGTCCATTAGCAGTAATTTTAAAGCGTTTTTTTGCGCTTGATTTTGTTTTCATTTTAGGCATTTGTCTCCATAATATTATTATTTTTATGCCACAAAGGCATGCCGTTTAATAAGCCCTTGCCGCTATAGTAATTGTCTGGATAATATGAGAGAATCCAACGAATATCAAGCTCTTTTTTGGTTTCAACAAAATAATATATTGCAATCATTGGCAAGTTATTTTACGCTGGGCGCTGAGTGGCGAGAATAGAAAATTTTCGGAAGAACAAAAAATTTGTAAAAAAGTGTGGGTGGCTTTATGAAAAAAGTGGTTGATGTTTTGGGAGTGTTGCCATAAGATAGATAAGATGCTAAAATGAAGGCTCTGTCGCATCTGTAATATGATGCAAAAACTTTCAAATTATTTGTATATTTTTCCATTAAGCAGTTAGTGAAAGAAATTTATCAAAGTCAGAATTATAATTGTCATTGTCAGCAAGTTGTCCTTTTTTAATCATGTGCAAGAGCTCTATTCCTGCAATAGTCCTGGCGGCACTTCTAAAGGATTTGAAACCAAGCATCGGTCTAGTTCGTTTCTTTACAAATCTGTGATCGCCTTCTATCCTATTGTTTAGATATTTGTTATGCCTAATTTCTATTTGGTCTTCTTTAGATAATGGCTTATTGATCGAATTCAAAGCAGAAGTATTAGAGCCACTTTTATCTATATTAACCTTTATAGGCTGGCCACTAGATTTAATTGCTTTCCTGAAAAACGCTTTAGCTGCCCTTTTATCTCTTTTTGCTCTTAGCATAAAATCTATGGTATCCCCGTATTTATCAACTGCTCTATACAAATAGACCCATTTACCTTTAACCTTGATATATGTCTCGTCCATTCTCCAGCTGCCGTTGACTGGCTTTTTTCTTTTTCTGAATCTTCCTTCAAGTATTGGCATAAACTTTACTACCCATCTTTGTAGAGTGGCGTGATCTATGTTGAGTCCTCTCAACCCGCCTATCTCTTCTATCTCTCTGTAACTTAAAGAATATCTTCCTTTCATATACAGCGATACCATAATGATTTCTGCGCCATATTCATGGTTCTTAAAATACTTCATTAATTTTGGGTCTACTTTAAACATTATTACCAGCAACTATTTCTTTCAGAATATCAAAAATTCTTATGTGTTTCAACAGATGCGACAGAACCACATTTTGAGGATAACAATAATTTCCTAAGTGAGCAGAGCAATTTTATATCTATCTTTGGCTAACACTCTGATAATACGTTTGTGCTAAAAAATTGACATTGCTTTGTTGATTTGTGCTCCTTTTATTACTATATCTTAAAAAAGGTTTATAAAGTATCACTAGAAAATCATGGAAAACAGTAAACAAATAAAAAAATTTGATGCCGAAGTTGGTAAAGTTTTAAACTTAATGATCAACTCCATATACACTAACAAAGATATTTTTTTGAGGGAATTGGTTTCCAATGCATCTGACGCGTGTGATAAATTGAGGTATCAAGCCATAAATGACCCCAAACTCATGGAAAGTGTTGGTGAGTTTAAAATTGTGGTCCAAATAGACCGGAAAGAACAGAGCATCAGCATATCAGATAATGGCATAGGGATGAATAAGGAGGAACTTATAAGTAGCTTAGGTACAATAGCAAGCTCTGGAACTCAAAAGTTTGTTGAGCAATTTGCTAATAATGATAAAAAAGCTGATTTACAATTGATAGGGCAATTTGGGGTTGGGTTTTACTCTGCATTTATGGTTGCGGATTCGGTTGAGGTTATAAGCAAGAAAGCCGGGGAAAAAAACGCTTATCTTTGGGCATCAGATGGTAAGGGAGAATATTCAATAGAAAAGTACAGTGGGTTACACGCAAGCGGGACAAGAATCACATTAAAAATCAAGGAATCTGAAACTGAGTTTTTAGAACCTTATAGACTGCGCCATATAATACATACCTACTCTGATCATATAGAATTTCCAATTGAGCTTATTGACGATGAAGGCAAAAGCGAGGTGGTTAACAAAGCTGCTGCAATATGGATGAGAAACCCTTCAGAAGTCACACAAGAGCAATATGAAGAGTTCTTTAAGCATGCTTCGCACTCTCCTGGCAAGCCTTGGATGACTTTACACAATAAAGTTGAGGGAGCTGTGGAATATACTAATTTATTATTTATCCCTGAAAGCAAGCCATTCGATCTTTTCCATCCAGATAGAAAAACTCGGGTAAAACTATACATAAAACGTGTGTTTATATCAGAGGAAGGTAATGATTTGATACCACCATACTTAAGATTTTTAAGGGGTGTGATAGACTCGCAAGATTTACCGTTAAATATCAGTAGGGAAACTTTGCAGCACAATCAGGTTGTACGAAAAATAAAAAAATCCATCGTCAAAAAAGTGCTAAGTAGTCTTAAAACTAAAGCTGACAAAGAACCGGAAGAATATGCAAAATTCTGGAATAATTTCAGCGAAGTGGTTAAGGAAGGGCTATGCGAAAGCACTTTGGAGGAAAAAGAACAACTGCTGGAAATTTGCAGGTTCCACTCCACCAACTCTCAAGAAACTACTGTTAGTCTTGATGATTATTTATCCAGAATGGTAGAAGGACAAAAGGAAATATATTTCCTCAATGGCGATAACATCAATGCACTAAGGGCTAATCCTCAATTAGAGGGGTTTAAGAAAAAAGGGATAGAAGTTCTCTTGCTGAAAGATCATGTTGATAACTTTTGGGTAAATATAGTACATAAATATAAAGATATGGACTTTAAATCCGTTACCAGTGAGAATATCGATCTAGATAAAGTGAAGGATAGTGACTCTAAAAAAGAAGGGGAAGAAGAAAAGGGAAAAATTGAATATCCCGAATTGTTGCAGTTCATCAAAGATGTTTTAAAAGACAAGGTAAGGGATGTTGTGGTCTCTTCTAAGTTGGTTGATAGTCCCGCATGTATTTCAATGCCAGAAGGTTCTATGAACCCCAGAATGGAAAGATTTTTAATAGATCAAAGGCAACTTCACTCTAAATCTGCCAGAATATTGGAAATCAATCCAAACCATGCAATTTTCAAAAAAATCAATGGTTCGCTATCAAATGGTGAAGAATTGCAACTAAACTCTAATTTGGTAGATGTGATATATACTCAGGCTTGCTTAATAGAGGGGGATTCAGTTGACAACCTGAGTGACTTTGCATCTAAGCTTAATTCTATATTAGCAAAAATTGTATGAGGCAGTGGCTTGACAGGCTAAAAACTGGTTTAAGCAAAACATCTGCCAATCTCAACGTTAATTTAAAGAGAGCTTTCTCTTTAAATAAACCCAGGCAAGAAGTTTTGGATGAATTGGAGGAAGCATTAATATTAAGTGACTTAGGGGTTGAGTGCAGCTCACAAATTATCGGAAGATTGGCAAAAAAGAATTTTGAGCAAACGATAACGAAAGAAATAGTTGTGGAATGCGTTGTTCAGCATATATGCGAGATATTAACTCCATATACCAAAACGCTGACCATACCAGATTCAAGTTCTCCTTACACAATATTATTTTCTGGTATAAACGGTAGCGGTAAAACCACGTCACTAGGGAAGATAGCACATCAATTAAGAAAGTCTGGCAAAAAAGTCCTTATCGCTGCAGCTGATACTTTTAGAGCATCGGCGAAAGAACAGTTAGAAATATGGGCGCATAGATCTGAGAGTGACATTATATCTGGGGATGCTAATTCTGATCCTGCAAGTATAGCGTATAAGGCGTTGGTAAAAGCTAAGCAAGAGCGATACGATGTGTTATTAATAGATACTGCGGGTAGAATGCATAATAAGGCAAGCCTGATGGCAGAGTTGCAAAAGATCAGTAAAGTTTTGCAAAAGATAGACAATTCTGCCCCCAACCTAAATCTATTAGTACTAGATGCAACAGTAGGACAAACAACGCTCCAGCAAGTGGAAATTTTTAAAAGCATAACTAACATAAATGGCATTGTGCTAACAAAGTTGGATGGCACATCAAAAGCAGGTGTAATAGTACCTATAGTCCAAAATTTTAAGATACCTATATATTATATAGGTATTGGGGAGGAAATTGATGATCTAAGCTCGTTTTCTGCAGAAGAATTTGCCAGAGCTCTTGTAATTTGAGCTTCAAGAGGAAAAAATGCAGGGTATGAAGTGCCCCCAAAAACTATAACGCAATAGCTTTAATTTTAGGGAGCGTTGAAAGATAAAATAAGGATAAATGTGATGGTTTGATTTAGATAGTGTCGTCATGAGATTTGTGGTATAATATGAAAGAAAAGATAAATCAGGAGTAAAAATGGATTTAGGGCTACATAGGCATGATATAACAGATAATATGTGGGATTTGATAAAGGATCATTTGCCAGGAAGGGAGGGTACGTGGGGAGGTTTGGCACATAATAACAGAAGATTCATTAACGCAGTATTTTGGATATTAAGAACAGGTTCTCCCTGGAGAGATTTGCCTTCAGAATATGGAGGATGGAAAAATACACATAAAAGATTTTGCAGATGGAGAGACAAAAGGATATGGGAGGCTTTATTGGAGATATTTGTGAAAGAACCTGATATGGAATGGTTAATGATAGACGCAAGTCATAGTAAAGTGCATCCACATGCTTCAGGTGCAAAAGGCGGCAATCAAGATATGAGTCGTACAAAAGGGGGCTCAATACAAAGATTCACCTTGCCGTGGATTCACATGGTATGCCACTCAAAGTTATTGTCACAAAAGGCTCAGAAGCTGATTGCAAGCAGGCTGTTAATCTTATTGAAGAGATGAAAGCTGAGTACTTACTAGCCGACAGAGGGTACGATGTTAATTACATAATTGACCATGCCCAAGAATTGGGCATGAGAGTTGTTATTCCTCCTAAAAAGAACAGAATCACCCAGAGAAAATACAATAAAGATTTATATAAAATAAGGCATATTGTAGAAAACACCTTTCTTCATCTTAAAAGATGGAGGGGAATTGCAACCAGATATGCTAAAAATTCAGCTTCTTTCCTTGCCGCAATTCAGATTAGATGTTTATCTCTTTGGCTTAAAATCTCATGACGACATTATCTAGAGTTGTTGATGGCGACACAATAGTATTGAATAATGAAAAGATTAGGCTAAAAGGAATTGATGCACCTGAATCAAAGCAGTGGTGCTGGTATATTGGAGATCATAAAGAAAAGATATCATATAAATGCGGAGTTGAATCAGCGAAATATCTAAGCAAGCTTATTGAGGGGGGAGAGAGGATAGAATGCACAAATGAAGGTAAAGATTTATATGGGAGAACGCTATCTTACTGTTATGTAGGTATAACAAATATAAATAGGGATATGGTTTATAAAGGCTGGGCAGTTGGATATGGCGAGTTTAAAGTAGAGGAATTGATAGCGATGTATAATAAAGCTGGGATTTGGAGAGGTGATTTTGAAATGCCATCTGAGTGGAGAAAAAAAAGAAAAAAGAGGAGGCGATAATAAGCATAGGGGAGAGGTATAGTTGGTAGGGTATAGAGTTGGTATGGGAGTGGGGTCGTTTAAGGATTGGCTGAGTATATTTAGTTTAAAGGTGTAGAGTTAGCTAGTGGTTGAGTTTTGGGTATATTTGTCAACGAGAGCCAAAGCGTATCCCGTTAGTAAAATTTTGGCATTGCTAAACAAATATAGTGTCAAAGAAGGAATGGATATACACAGATAATTCAGCCATATCAGCAGCTTTGGAATAAGCCTTGGTTTTTCGATTGTATCTCTTGATAAAGTCTCTGAGAGATCTATTTTTGGGCCTCAATATTATAGGTGTGCTTTTTACTTTGTATCAAAAGATCATTTGGGATAACTCTTGCATATACTTTGTAATTGTCAGTACAAATAATATCTGGCTTAAACAAAGAAACCTTCTGCTACAGCTTTTTTAAAGTTTTGACACCACCAGAGCCAACTTCACAGGCAATGATTCTTTTTCTGGCACCAGAGTAAGTAAGCCATATCCATAGTTTTCTCTTTTTTTGGACGTAATGCCATAATTCGTCCATCTCTACAACCTCTAAATCCTTGCTGCTTTGAACCCCACTATCTAGCACTGTATCTTTGATAAACTTTCCTATGTTTTTTATCCAGTATAATACAATGACATTATTAGCTCCTATTACTTCAGCTATACTCCTTAAGCTAAGGCCTTTTTTAAATAACGTGATTGCCACAATTTTTTGTTTTACGCTATACTTCTCTATTCTGTCATTTATTGTAAAATGACAGCCGCAACTTTTACATTTATACCTTTGTTTCCCGTTCACTTTCCCAGATCTGTAATAATTACTTTCTCTGCATTTGCAACATATTATTTCTGACATATACTAACCTTATTTGTATTAGTATTATTGTACATATCATAGCAGCTTTCTCAATTGTATGCTATGTTTGCTTAGCAATACAGAATATAATGAGGCAATAGAGGAAAGGTTAGATGCAATATTTGATTCCTTCGATCTAAATAACAATGTTAGAGAAGAAGAGGATTTAGTTAATATACTTAAGTTTTGCAAGGATTTTAATCTTAATATCAAATCACAAACTGATGAGGAGTTATTAGACGCCATAGAGATAATAAATGAGCTAATAAAAGTTCATAGTTGTAAAGCCATAGTAGAAATAACGCTAAAAGAATTAATTAAAATTAAACTGGTATACCAGACATTTGGTAAAGGATTAGCAGATTTAAATTTGAATAATATAGAAAGGGAGCGTTGAAAGATAAAATAAGGATAAATGTGATGGTTTGATTTAAGGAAGTTTGGACCATGGTCTAAAAAAATTAACAAAAAACTGGTTTCCCCAAGAATTCAAAAGATTTCTTTGAGGTGGGATATGGTAATTTTTAGCTTTTTATTGATTCTGCGAAGCGTGATTTTATGAGCTTAGGCAGTAAGAACCGTTAAACGTTTTAAATTAAAGCAGATAGCATTCATAAATTCAGCAAACTGATTTTTGGCAATTCCTATGTATCGCAATCGTTTATTATCTTGAGAAAACACCCTCTCAAACGGAGCCCTTATGGAAGTATAGTATCGATCAAGGTCAAAATTCTTTTGCTTCATATTGTTTTTCTTGATGGCGCAAAAATGAATACCTCTGCTTTTAGCTGCATTCTTTGCTGGTGCAACACAATACCCTTTGTCAGCATAAACTGCTCCACTATTTGGTAAAACATGCGCAACTCCCTTTGCATCGGTAACATTAGCAGGCGTTATAGCAACCTTGTTGATCATTCCGGATTGAATATCTACGCTTACATGTTTTTCTTATAGCCATACCAAAATTTACTACCACCCTTGCACCCTATTTTGGCTTGTTTATCATGTGCGACTTTAGGCAAGACTTCGTTGTTAAGTTTTTCATATTTTTGTTTTCTGGCTTCATCCCGCTCTTCCCATAAATTAGCTTTGGAGATCAAGTGACTTGCATCAACAAAAGTAAATACCTCGCTCATATATCCTTGAGATTTTAGTTGATCTCTAAAAATGGCAAAGATTTTTGATAACAAATTTGTTCCTATCTTTGAGCGGATTCTACTAAAAACGCTATAATCAGGTGTGGCTTCGGTTAAATCAAAATCACAAAACCACTTGGCTGCAACACTGTCACTCAAATATCTTTCTAGTTCACGATCTGACAAATCTTCCATAAACTGTAACAACAAGCATTTAAATAAACGTAAAACACCATATCCCTTATAATTAGCAGGAGATTCAATTCCCTTCAGCTCTTGCTCTGCTGCCCCAAAATTAAACAGCTCCTTAAATTTGCGATATTGATGCTCACTACCAACCAATTGATCCAAACATACCATTATTATTTGATGCGCTGATGACATTTTTCTCTTCTTTATTCTGTAATCCACTCCACTATACCTTTCTTTATTCCATCTTGCAACACTCCCTTTTAGTATACCTCTCGTAAATCAAGAGTTGATGAAATTTATAAACGACAGAGAACTTGGAAAAGAGCGAGGAATACGAGTGATGAGCATGAGGAACGTACAAAAGTACGTGACGAAATGCGAAGTCCGAAGTATGACGACGCCAATTTTTCAAGTTATCGGAGTATACACTGAGCGGACACAAAGTGTGGTAAACCCACATGAGCAACGAGCGAAGTGGTAACAAATTTAAAGCTATCGAGCTATAGACAGAAAAAAGACAAATCTGAGAGAGTTTTGGGGAGCATTTTACTACCTTGGATTATCTTGCCAACTTTTTTCACCAGTCCCCTGAACAGATCCCACTGCATAATATAAAAATCGACCTCTAGTGATAAAATTTACCCCCTTTTTCAGAAAACTCACATCAGAACACAAATTAAATTCATGACTTTTGACGGAGGGACTATTTTCCTCTTAATTCTCCATTCAGCTTCTCTTTTATAACATGAACAACCATTTTTGAGATATTTTCAATATCCTCCTCAACTAAAGTTTTTGTTTTTGGTTGTAGCCTAATACTGAAAGCCACTGATTTCTTTGATGAACTTGAATTTTTATCTTTATAAACGTCAAATATACTCACCTTGTCAATAATATCGATTTTCAGCGATTTCACAGCCTTAATAACTTCCATACTTTCTACATCATCATCAATAAAAAAAGCAAAATCTCTATTTACACTTTGAAACTCTGATAAAGATAGTGATGTACGTTTATCCAAATTTTTTTGGGGTAATTTATCACAAAATAATTCCATACAATTAATACAGTCGCTCATGTTGAATTGTCCTGCTACCTTCGGGTGCAGTTCTCCAACGTAAGCGATCAATTGTTTTCCTATATAGATAGAAGCAGATTTCCCAGGGTGATAATATGACGGAGCTGCTTTCTTCATTAGCAAGTTGTCTTCAGATATGTTAATCTCTCTAAGCAGTGCATATAAATCATCTTTTACATCGTAGAAGTCAAACTTGCGTTGTCTTGAAAGAACACCATTTTGTGTAGCATCGCCAATTCTAACAACAGCCAAACAATTTTCTTCATTTCCATGGAAAATTTTACCTATCTCGAAAAAGGAAAAGTCTCTTAAACCCCTAGCCATATTATTTCTTATAACTTGTAGAAGCCCTGGAATAATGCTACACCTCATCACTGCCAGTTCCTGGCTGATTGGATTAACAAGTTTTTTCAATTGCCCATCTGTAAACAACTTCGCATGATCTTGATTGATGAATGACCATGAAATGGCTTCGTCAACCCCCCTGGCAACTAAGACATCTCTGAATAATTCGTTAAATTCAACCCCTTTTACTTTCAAAGCTTGTATACTATAGGAGTAGTCATGCGCAATTTTATTGTCCGCATTTATTCCTTGCAACCTAATTATTTCTTCGGCTATGTCAGCGTTATCTATGATATCGCCTTGTCTCCAGGTTGGTATAACAATTGAATCACCAACCTGTGTAAAGCCTAGTTTTTGCAGGATGTCGTTCGCTTTTTTTTGATCAACTTTGATACCCAAAAGCTTTTCTATTTCAGTATAATTAAGTTGGATTTTGTCGATATAATCGATTGGAGATCCATATGCGCGAAGAGAGCCAGCCACTTGACCACCGCAAGACTTTCTAATTAAATCAACAATGTAGTACATAAAAGCACTGGTACTTGCATAGTCCACCCTTCTTTCAAACCTAAATGAAGACTCTGTCTTAATATGCAGGATCCTGGTGGATTTAGCTACTTCATCTGGGTGAAAATTGGCAACTTCTATAACAACGTTTTTCGTGTTTTGATCCACCTTGCTACTGCTGCCTCCTATGACTCCCGCAATCGCTAATATCTTTTGATCATCAGCTATTACCAATATCCCATCTGGCAAAACGTAATCTTTTTCTTCAAGCGATGTAAATTTTTCCCCCTCCCTGGAGAATCTAACCAAGATATCGCCCTCTATCTTATCCGCATCATAGATATGATTTGGCCTGCCATACTCGTACATCGAGAAGTTTGAGATATAGATTAATGGAGTATGGGATTTGATCCCCAACAACCTAAATATTGACGTTATATTTTTGTTCGTATCCAAAGTGTTATCAACACCCTTGATGTAACAGAATGCTATTTCTTGGCATGCAGCTTTGTCCTTGATATCAACATTAAATGGTATTGTCGCACCATGTTCAAAATCAAAAGTACCACCATCAAATGGCAATGCTACCAGCTCTCCTATTCCTGCAGCTGCAACATCACGCGCTATCCCACGGACTGATGCACAATCTCCACGATTTGGTGTGATGTTTATGTCGATCAGTTTATCATTCAGCCCTGTAAACTCCGCAAAATCCATGCCAACTGACTGGCTAGATGCTATGATTTCCATAATGCCATCAGAATCATCTTTAGTGAGTGCTAATTCAAATTCAGAACATAGCATACCATGGCTCTCAACATCACGTATTTTACATGCTTTGATAATCATTCCGTTTTGAGGTATAACACAGCCCACAGGTGCTAAAACCACCTTTATCCCAGCCCTTGCGTTTTTAGCGCCGCAAACAATTTGTAAATGTTCCTTACCGTTATCCACTATACAAACCCTAAGTGCATCAGCGTTTGGGTGTTGTTTGGCTTCTATTATTTCGGCTATCAAAAATTGAGAATAAATTTTTTCTTTGTCCACTACTTCTTCCACCTCTAAACCTATACTAGAGAGAGTTTGAGCCAACAATTCGCACCCCATATTAATTTTCACATGTGCATTAAGCCATTTACGGGTAAACTTCATACAAAATACTCAAAATAGTTTATTTGTTTTTTGCAGCTTGGGTGGCTGTTTTATATATAATCTTAGGAGCA
Organism: Candidatus Bandiella woodruffii; assembly: GCF_034359465.1. NCBI lineage: Bacteria > Pseudomonadati > Pseudomonadota > Alphaproteobacteria > Rickettsiales > Candidatus Midichloriaceae > Candidatus Bandiella > Candidatus Bandiella euplotis. The sequence continues at coordinate 750,454 of NZ_CP110820.1, forward strand.
GCGTGTGATTTGACAACATCGGCACTGATTAAAATTTGTTCGATCCCGGTTTTATTAGGAAAATCAAACATTATGTCCAATAAAACACTCTCCAAAATCGCTCTTAGCCCTCTGGCTCCAGTTTTTCTTTTAACAGCAATTGCAGCGATTGCTTTCATTGCTTCATCTTCTATCACCAAGTCGATATCATTGGATTCAAACAATTTTTGATATTGCTGAACCAAAGAGTTTTTTGGTTCCTTTAAAACTCTAACAAGCATTTCTTCTGTAAGATCATCAACCGTAACAACTTGTGGCAACCTTCCTATAAGCTCTGGGATCAAGCCGTACTTTACCAAATCTTCTGGCTCAACCTTTTTCATTATTTCTGAGAATCTTATATCTGAATACTTTTCTTTAATTGGCGCTTCAAAGCCTATTGCCCCCCCTTTTTCTCTTTGCATAATTATTTTTTCTAACCCGCTGAAAGCGCCGCTGCAAATAAACAATATGTTAGCGGTATTGACTTGCAACAATTCCTGTTGAGGATGTTTTCTACCACCTTGGGGAGCAACGGACGCAATAGTTCCCTCCATCAATTTTAACAGAGCTTGTTGGACACCTTCACCGGATACATCCCTTGTAATTGATGGACTCTCTGATTTCCTTGATATTTTATCAATCTCATCGATATATATGATACCTCTTTGGGCTTTTTCAACATCGTAATCGGAGGCCTGAAGCAATCTTGCCAATATGCTCTCAACGTCTTCCCCAACATATCCAGCTTCTGTTAAAGTAGTTGCGTCTGCTATTGCAAAGGGGACATCTAAAAACTTCGCAAGTGTTTGTGCAAGCAAGGTTTTTCCACATCCTGTTGGACCGAGCATTAAAATATTAGATTTCGCAATTTCAACATCTTTATATTTGGTGCTGGCTTTTTTTTCGAACCGCTTATAGTGGTTGTATATGGATACCGCCAAAACTTTCTTGGCTTGCTGCTGCCCAATTACATATGAATCGAGGATTTCATACATTTTTTTTGGTATAAGGTCTTTTTTAATGGGTAAGGTTTCTACATCCACGCCCTGGGAGTCGTTATTAATTGCCTCTGCACACAACGTAACACACTCATCACAGATGTAAACAGACATGCCTGAAAGAAGCTTTTTTACCTCGGTTTGACTCTTCCCACAAAAAGAACAGTGTAATATTGTTCCAGTTTCGTTAGTCATTCTTACTTTTTTGCTTATTGTTGACTCTTTTATCTATCACTTTATCGATGATACCATATTCTTTTGCTTTTTCAGAAGACATAAAGTTGTCTCTATCTACATCTTTTTCAATTTTACTGAGCTTTTGCCCAGTGTGACTCGCCAAAATTGCATTGAGCTTATCCCTGAGCTGTAGGATTTCTTTTGCATGTATCTCGATATCTGATGCCTGCCCACGATATCCCCCTAAAGGTTGGTGGATCATAATTCTTGAATTTGGGAGGGCATATCTTTTCCCAGCCGCCCCTGCTGCGAGTAGAAACGCTCCCATAGAACATGCTTGTCCAGCACAAATTGTAGATACTTCCGGCTGTATATACTGCATGGTATCATATATGGCAAATCCTGCAGTGACAACTCCCCCAGGAGAATTAATATACATAAATACCTCTTTGTTAGGATCTTCGGCTTCTAAAAAAAGTAACTGAGCAACCACTACAGAAGCCATGTTATCTTCTATTTGCCCATTAACAAATATAATTCTATCCTTTAATAGACGGGAAAATATATCAAAAGCCCTCTCGCTTTTGGCAGTTTGCTCAATAACAACGGGTATATACGCCATAAATTCTTCAGAAAAAGTCTAATGTTTTATTTATTCTGTTTCATAAAATCGATGAATTCTTCCGACGTCATATCTTTATTCTTGATTGTTACTTTAGATAAAATTACATCCAATGCCTTTTCTTCTAGTATTGGTCCTCTGATTTTTTCTAAATTTTCAGAATTTCTGTAAAACTCCAAAATTTTATGCTTAAGCTGAGGGTTCTGATTGGCTTGTATCTCTATTATATTTTGAAGTTCTTCATCACTAACATTCACTTGGTTTCTTCTGGACACATCTGCCAACACCAAACCTAGTTTCACTCTTCTTTTGGAAATCTTTTTGTATTCTGCTAAAAGATCCTCTTCCGTCCTGTTCTTAAGATTTTCATCTGTCTCTTTATTCTTTTCTACTTCTTTCCATATAATATCAAAATCTTGTTCTACCATTTTGTTAGGCAACTCAAAATCATACTTCGCATCGATCTGATCGAACAGTTCCTTTTTCATCATTGTTCTTATTGCGTGCATAGAATCCATGTTCAATTTCTGCTTAATCAGCTCGTCAAGCCTTGCTTCGCTCTCTAAGCCCAATTTTTTTAGCATCTCCGCATCAACTTCTTGGATTGGCTCAAGCTCCATAATCTGGTTGACTTTTACCTTGAACACAGCTGTTTTTGACGCTAAATCTTCTTGCGGATAGTCTTTTGGGAAGATCAGTTCAAACGATTTCTCTTCACCAACTTTGCAACCGACCAATTGCTTTTCAAAGTCTTCCAAGAAATAACCTTCTCCTAAAACCAAATCCATGTCTGTGCTTGAATTTCCGTCAAAATCTTTGCCATCAACTTGGCCATGGAAATCAATATTTACCTTATCCCCCATCTTAGCCGCATAATCGTCTTTGGTTTTTGCGTACTTTCTAAATTCTCTCAACAGCACATCTTTTGTTTTTTTTATTTCATCATCAGATATATTGATGTTGATTTTTTCGATTTCAAATTCTTCCCATTTTATTTCCGGTAATTCTGGTAAAACCTCAAAGCTTACTTTTATACAAAGTCCATTTTCCTCATCAAAAGACTCTATCTCTACGTTTGGTTTTGATGAAGGGTTAAGATTTTTTGACTCTATTAGTTCTCCTATGGAAGACGAAACATGCTCTTGTATTTGTCTTCCAGTTTCTTCTTTACCCACCTTTTGGCGCACTATACTTAATGGAACTTTACCTTCTCTAAAACCAGGCATCCTAAAAGTTTTTGCAGCTTCTGCCACACGCTCTTCAACTTTTTCATTTATTTGGTGGAAAGGGATTGTAACCTTATACTCTTTAAAAAACCTTTCGTTCTTGATCTCTTGTATCTGCATGTGCGTTACGAATTAACATTGATTTAACATTGGAATCTAGCAGATTTTTCGTTGGTGTTCAATGATAATTTCAAAGCTGTTGTCTATAAAGTACAGTTCTTGGTTTACTATATATGCATAATTATAGTACTTGCAATCTATTTCAAGCAGATATAGAATGCCGCCGAATAAGGGATGCTATAAAAATCTATAACATGACAAATAAAAAGAGAGTACACCAGCAGCTTTATTTTTGGTTATTGCTTGCTATTGTTGCGGGAGGTTTGTGCGGCTACTTTGCCCCAGATTTTGCTACGAAATTACAGCCAATTTACCAAGGATTCATAAAGTTAATCAAAGCATTTATCGCCCCTGTTATTTTCTGCTCAATTATCTCAGGATTTGTCTCAGGACTTGACCATTTTGGTGATAAACCAAAGATTGGTATGTTAAGTTTAAAAACAATAGTATATTTCGAAGTAATGGCATTTATATCCCTGCTACTTGGCATATTTGCAGCGGACATACTGAAACCAGGAGTCGGATTGAATATTGACCCCAGGATATTAGATACCTCAATCAATGATAAAATAATATCTCCAGTAGCTGATGCCAAATTTGATATTGTAGATTTTCTGCTTCATATCATACCTGATTCAGTAGTTGGTGCCTTTGTGAACAACAACTTTTTGCAAGTGTTGCTGGTCGCGGTGTTATTTGGTATTGCTCTTAATGCGTTAGGCAAAAAAGCCAAGCCTTTGTCTGATATTATTGTTATCACAAATCATACACTGTTTAAGCTAATAAAAATGATAGTGAAATTAGCCCCTATAGCGGCGTTTGGATCAGTTGCTTTTACCATAGGAAAATATGGTGTGGCCGTATTTGCCAACCTATTTGGGATGATATTAGCTCTTTATCTAACGTCAGCTTTTTTTATTCTGATAATTTTAGGGGGTATATGCTGGCTGTACGGTATAAACTACATCAGATTCATCAAGTATATAGGCCCTGACATACTTTTAGTGTTCAGTGCAAGCTCTTCAGAAGTGGGGCTACCAAGCCTTATCAAAAAGCTGGAAGATTTAGGATGTACAGAAAAAACAACCTCTATAGTTGTATCTTCTGGTTACTCATTTAATTTAGATGGCACAAATATATATATCACGATGGCAGTGCTATTCCTTGCTCAAGCCCTAAACATCGACCTTTCGTGGTATGATAAATTAATCTTATTTTCAATAGCGATGATAACAGGTAAAGGCGCTGCCGGCGTTACTGGCAGTGGCTTCATAACATTGGCTTCGACGTTAACCCTATTTCCAATAATACCACTATCTGGATTGGCATTGATACTTGCAATTGATCAACTGGCATCCATATGTAGGGCGATAACAAACTATATTGGCAATGGTGTTGCGGTGTTGATAGTATCGATATGGACAAAAGAGATAGATGGAAAAAAAATTAACCAAGCCCTGGCTTCTATAGAGGCGGATTAATCAGAGCTCTGATATAACTCTAGTAAATCAAGAGGTTTGGCGAATTTATAGACGACAAAGTACTTGGAAAAAAGCGAGGAATACGAGTGATGAGCATGAGGGACGCACTATTTGTTATTTGTATACTCAAAGTATTTTAAGAATTGGCAAGGAATTGAGTGCCGAGCGTGAGGAGCGTACAAAATTACGTGATAAAATGTGAAGTCCGAAGTATTTTGAGGCCAATTTTCCAAGTTATCGGAGTATATATATGCAGCCAAAGTAATGTGAAAATATCGTATAAAATTTTTAAAATTAGTCTTGATTTGGTTTCAATGTCATCAACAGTATTGACATAACAATCGTCATAAAACACGCAGAGAATATAACGTCACTTAAAAAATGTTTTCCTTGGGCAATTCTGGTCGCCATAAATAACATGGTAGAACAGGTTGATAATATAACAAATCTTCTTCTCCCCCTTGTTAGCTGCATTGCATATGCTACCAATACCATTCCAAGAGAAGTGTGGAACGAAACAAATGAACAATCGGATTTACATTGGTTGGAGACCTCAAATGCACGTGTAAATTCAAGTTCCCCACCAAACTGTTGGATTTGATAAGGTCTCGCTCTGCCAAAATATGGTTTTATAATTCCCTGTACTAAAAGCATAGAGCCCAACAGAAAGACTGCGATTACAAAAATCTCCTTCTTGTATAGTTTAATACTATACGAGCGTGTTTTAAAGAATTTTTTGAGAATTACTATGCCGCTATAAGACAATACCAAAAAAGCAAATAGAAATGCGGAATTTGCTATTATAGCTAAAAAGATATTTTTTTGTAAAAAAAATGTATTCGCAGATTCCGAAAAAAACAACCGTGATGAATATATATCAATTTCTGCTTTATAAACAAATAAACTAGCTAAAAAAAATGTTATTAGTATCAAATAAATCAGCTTTTTCATCGCACCTCGTTTTTTGTTTTTGGTATATAGTTTTCATCATGTTTTGCCAGCAGTTCTTTAGCTTCAAACACGTGATTTTCTCCTAACTTTCCATAAACAACCACTTCTTGCCCCTCTTTAAATAGACTTGGTATAATACCTTTATATGTTACTTTGATTTGTTGTTTATTATCGTAGATAACAAATGTGGTGATTTTTGAGTCAACCATATAACTTATACTACCATTTTGCACTTTGCCTCCAAGCCTGACTGCGCTGCCAATTTGATTGGTGCTTATTATTTCTGAAGGGGTAGTATATAAGAATATGTTGTTGCTAAAAACCCAAAGCAATAAATACACACCGAGTGCGCCAAGAAATATAAAAACTGATATTAATATAGCTCTTTGTCTGGTATATTTATTTTTATAAAGCATTTCTTTGTGTTAAGCCTGTTATTTGCTATAACGAACCTGATTGCAACAAAGAGCATAAAGAGAAACGTGGTCACAAAAAAAACAACATAAGCTGTAAATACATAGTAATCAAATGTGTTTTGCATTCACTCTTCGCTAATCTCTTCGTCTTGGTATAACTGGTCAGTTTGGATATGAGCTGGTTCTTTAAAAGATTCGATTTCCTCAACTATTGCTTGGTCCATCTCCTCTTCATCCACTTGTGTTCTTGTTGCACGCACGTGTTCGGCATCTTCGTCCAGAGAGGATTTCCTTATAATAGAGTTTTTTAACGATTCAATATTTAACTGATTCGCTGCAATCTCTCTTAACGCTATTATTGCGTCTTTATCCTTTTTAATCTTGGGATTATCGTTGATAACTGGCACAGCGCCATGATTTAGCTCTTTCCCTCTTTGAGCTGCAACAACCACAAGCTCAAATCTATTTTGAACATATTTTATGCAATCTTCTACTGTAATTCTTGCCATAGCCTACATTATATTTATATTTTTTCAGCAGCTTGTTCAACTTCATCTTTTTTATTTGCTGCTGCTTTTTTTGCGGTTTTTACAGACTCTTCAGATTTTTCACTGGATTGCTGAGCTGTATCACTCTTACTAAGATTGCTTGCCTCTTTTTCTTTTTGCAACTCGTTCTTAGCTTCTTCCTGCGACCTAGCAACAATTATTCTTATTTTTGCTTCAACATCCGCATGCAACTCAATACTCACATGATGAAACCCAATTTCCTTAATCTTATTGTGCAAAGTAATGCTTTCCACATTAATTTTTATGTCAAAGTTGGATGCTAGTATGTTTGCAATGTCTCTATTGGTTACAGACCCATATAGTCTGCCATCATCTCCAGCTTGTCTAACAACAGCGAATGTTTTTCCGTCAATTTTCTGCAAATCAAGCAAAGCTTCTTTTCTTTTTTCTATATTTGCTTTTTCTATCAGCTCCTTTTGTGCCTCAAATTTCGCTTTGTTTGACGCAGTAACACGTAAAGCCTTGTTTCTGATCAGTAAATAATTGCGAGCATAGCCATCTTTAACTTGCACCACATCCCCTATATTTCCTAACTTCTTTATTTTTTCTAAAAGTATTATTTCCATAAAAGCTCCTCGCTTAATTATAAAACAGTATAAGGCAGTAATGCCAAGTGTCTTGCAACTTTTATAGCATTTTTCAGCTTCCTTTGTTTGTTTGCAGACACGTTAGTAATCCTAGGGGGCATGATTTTTCCCTTCTCCGAAATATATTTTTTGCATAACTCGATGTTTTTGTAGTTGATTAAATCATCGCTAACATCTGCTAAAGGGCATTTTTGTACATGTTTTACAGCAACGCTTCTATTAAACAATAAGGTGTTTGGTATTAGATTTTCCATTTCTCAATTATTTTTCAGTTTCGCTTGGGGTTTGCATCATCAACGAAGGTTTTTCGTCAATTCTGTCCACACGGATTGTCAAAAATTTAATTACATCTTCACTGATCTTAAAGTCATTTTCGACTTTGGTGATAGTTTCCGGCGTTGCTTTTAGGCCAAAAAATATGTAGTGTCCTTTTTTATTCTTTTTAATTTCATAGGCCAAACTTCTTAAGCCCCAATATTCTTTTTTTATAACTTGACCACCTGTTTTTTCTACCACACCTTTATATTTTTCAGAAAGCTTGTGCACATCTTGGGCCGGCAGGTCTTGTCTTATTATGAAAGTACATTCATAAAATCTCATTTATACTCCGTCAGTATTGTATTTTAAAGTTCATAAATATTGCATAAAAGCAACCAAACTGCAAGCTTAATAATCAACTTGAAGATAAAATTCTCCCCAAAATTAGTCCAATCAACAGAAATAAGCCAGCAACAATAACCAAAACATGATGTTTGAACGGAGAATGTTGTTTTTGCATTCCACTTCCTGTGATGCTGTTATCGATAACATGTTTTATCTTATTAATAAATTGATTCTTTTGGTAGTTCAATTTAGCCAACTTCCACCTTGCGCCTAAATTCTTCTTGGCCCAACTTTGAATCCAAGGGCTTGCTAAATTCCACATATTAATCTTAGGGTTGAGATAATGACCAGTACCTTCAATGGTCAATATTGTTTTGTGAAGCAATAAAAGTTCTGGATGAATCGTTACTGAAAAATCTCTACTAATCTCAAACAGGTGTTTTAACAATTTTGATAGGGATATTTCCTCCAAGGACTTGCCAACAATCGGTTCCCCAATGCTTATGCATGCAAGTTCAAACTTATACTCAGATTGACCTTTGGGGACGAAGCCGGTTTGGAAGTGGATTTCTTTTATCTTGGTGTAGTCCTTATTCAAAAAACCATAAACCACTTCTGCTACGAAAGTTTTTAATTCGTAGTCTAAATAACAAACGATTCCAAAATCAACCATGGCAATGTCGCCATTTTGTTTGATAATAATGTTGCCAGGATGAATGTCTGCATGGAAGAATCCATCTCTACATGCCTGATTAAAGAAAATAACAGCTAATTTCTCTATTATCAAGTTCAGATCTAAATTTGCCCCTATGAGTTTATCCCTCTGATTAATAGGTATCCCATCTATCCATTCGGAGGTTAGAATATTTTTACTTGTCAACTGCCAGTATATTTTTGGGATATGTAAGTTCATGTCCCTTTTGCAGTTTTCTTTGATTTTTTCGGCGGCAGCTCCCTCAAGTCTTAAGTCCAGTTCAATCTCGGAGGACTTTTTAAGCGTCTCCAAGGCTTCATTTATTTTGATTCTTTTCTTTTTCTTTACAAATAAATTAACCAGGTGGGAGAAGGTTTTAATTACCCTTAGGTTATCCATATATGCCTTTGATATTTTAGGGCGCAGGATTTTTACTGCAACCGGAACCCCATCCTTAGTGATGGCTTTGTGAACTTGGGCTATAGATGCGGCCGCAACACTTTCTTGGTCAAAAGAAAGGAACATGTCTTCTATATTGGCGCCAAACTCAGATTTAAAAATTTTTTCAACCGTTTGGATGGCAAAGGATGGCAACTTATCTTGTAAACTAAGCATAGAGTTTGCGATGTCTGCCCCTAATAAGTCTCCTCTGGTTGACAAAATTTGCCCTAGCTTTATAAATGCTGGGCCTAATTTTGGCAAAATAATAACCAATTTTTTACCTATACTAGTTTTAATCTTAGACCTTTCTGTTGGCTCTTTTACTACGAACATAGGGATTATGCTGAATACCAGGCCATATCTTACACATAAGAATAGTAGTTTTATGAGGAAAAATATCAACTTTAAGCAAGATCGCATGGCTACTTAACTTTTTTCCAAATTCTTTTCATTGCTATGTAAAACAATACGGTGAAGATGGATAAAAATATCAAAACCTTTATGCCTAGAGACTTAGACTCCTCCATCTCAGGCTCTGCCGTCCACTGCAAAAAATTGGTCACATCTTTTGCCATAGCATCGATGGTGGATTTTGTGCCGTCATCATATTCAACTTGCCCTTCTGTGGTAAGTGGAGGTGGCATAGCTAATTGATCTCCTCCTGCTATAAAATATGGGTTATAGTACATATTTTCTCCAAGATTGAACCCAGAAGGCGGGGTTGTATATCCAGTCAATAACGAGTACACGTAATTTTCACCATCTGGCCTTGCCTTTGTTATCAAAGATAAATCAGGAGGGTACGCACCATTGTTAGATGCTCTTGCTGCTTTTTCATTGGCATAGGGGCCAGGAATGTAATCCGATGGAGTCGCTGGTCTATCAAACATTTCCCCTTCATCATTCGGACCATCTTTTACAGTATATTCGGAAGCCAAAGATTTTATTTCATCTTCGTTAAATCCAATCTCACTTAGGTTTCTAAAAGCAATTCTCTTGACAGAATGGCATGCAGAGCATACTTCCTTGTACACTTTAAATCCTCTTTGGATTGACTGTCTATCAAATTTCCCAGTTACTCCACTGAATGACCATTGCATTTTTTTCGGTGGGTTAGCTTCATCCGAACTATGTGCTTGATGCACTATAAGGGCAATCAAACAGACAAACAATAATGCTAATATCTTTTTCATTTACTTTATATTTTTGAAGTACTTTTGCATTTCTATAACAAAAACTAAGCTCTAACAAGTTTTTGTTGGCTCTGTCGCATCTGTAATATGATGCAAAAACTTTCAAATTATTTGTATATTTTTCCATTAAGCAGTTAGTGAAAGAAATTTATCAAAGTCAGAATTATAATTGTCATTGTCAGCAAGTTGTCCTTTTTTAATCATGTGCAAGAGCTCTATTCCTGCAATAGTCCTGGCGGCACTTCTAAAGGATTTGAAACCAAGCATCGGTCTAGTTCGTTTCTTTACAAATCTGTGATCGCCTTCTATCCTATTGTTTAGATATTTGTTATGCCTAATTTCTATTTGGTCTTCTTTAGATAATGGCTTATTGATCGAATTCAAAGCAGAAGTATTAGAGCCACTTTTATCTATATTAACCTTTATAGGCTGGCCACTAGATTTAATTGCTTTCCTGAAAAACGCTTTAGCTGCCCTTTTATCTCTTTTTGCTCTTAGCATAAAATCTATGGTATCCCCGTATTTATCAACTGCTCTATACAAATAGACCCATTTACCTTTAACCTTGATATATGTCTCGTCCATTCTCCAGCTGCCGTTGACTGGCTTTTTTTTTTCTGAATCTTCCTTCAAGTATTGGCATAAACTTTACTACCCATCTTTGTAGAGTGGCGTGATCTATGTTGAGTCCTCTCAACCCGCCTATCTCTTCTATCTCTCTGTAACTTAAAGAATATCTTCCTTTCATATACAGCGATACCATAATGATTTCTGCGCCATATTCATGGTTCTTAAAATACTTCATTAATTTTGGGTCTACTTTAAACATTATTACCAGCAACTATTTCTTTCAGAATATCAAAAATTCTTATGTGTTTCAACAGATGCGACAGAACCTTTTTTACACTCTGTATTCATATTTCTATTTTCTTTGTTGCTCGCTATATTCATTTTAGCATCTTATCTATATTCATTTTAGCATCTTATCTATCTTATGGCAACCAGTAAAAACTTTTTCTAAATCCCAGTTCCTCATCATGAATGAAATTTTTAAGAATCCCCATCGCCTCTTTGATCTCAAGACGCATTTTTTTATCATTAATGTTATCATAACCAGTAAAAACTTTTTCTAAATCGTACACGTATTGAGTTTTTTTCATCTACCTGTATGATTGGCAAAAAATACAGTGCTCCTCATCATGAATGAAATTTTTAAGAATCCCCATCGCCTCTTTGATCTCAAGACGCATTTTTTTATCATTAATGTTATCATAACCAGTAAAAACTTTTTCTAAATCGTACACGTATTGAGTTTTTTCATCTACCTGTATGATTGGAAAATACAGTGACTCTCTCCTCATATTATCTCCTTCGTTCGCTCTATACTGCTCGTATACCTCACTATTGCCATAATAAATTGGAATAAAATTATTTCCAAAGTTTTCCTTACTATCGAATAAGTTAAGCAGAGCCACGTAGGTAAAAAAGTTTTTCATAAGACAACACCTCCACATTGCAAAATACTGCATCACAGGATAAAATGCCTTGCAATGTTTTGTCAATACTTATCTTTCCTCAATAGAGGTAAGTTTTGATTGCTATTGAAAATTAACAAATTTACTCTACAATATTGGATTCCGCGGTCGTGGTGGAATTGGTAGACACGCAACGTTGAGGTCGTTGTTCTCTGTTAAGGGATTGAAAGTTCGAGTCTTTTCGACCGCACCAGTCATGGGCCATATTTTTTATGGTGCACTGTGCAAAGTAGTGATGAATTCAGAGCTATCAAACGACAAATAATTTTTGGCAAAGAGAGTTAATAATCATGTAAGTCAAAAACCCTTCTATGCTCGTCAACAGCAAATCTATCAGTCATCCCTGCTATATAATCTGTAATTATGGTTGCAAGGTTGGCCTCATTTTTTAGGTCAGTTTTTTGTTGCCAATCTTGAGGGAGGTTTACTGGATAATTCATGAAATATGTAAAAAGATCCTGTATAATTTTGCAAGCCTTGTAATTCACCCTGTTGATTGGGAAATTTCTATAAACCTTGTCAAATAAAAACTTTTTAAGCTCGATCAACTGGATTTTTACGGGGTCTGAGAAACTGACTATCACCTCATTCGCATCCACTACCTGCTTAGCCTCTGTAATATCCAAGCTTTTAAGATTACTTTTTGTTTGATGTAGTAAATTTTCTACCAAAAATTTACCAAACTCTCGCAATACCTCTATTTTAAAAACTTCCTTTTCCACATCTTTGTACTCCGAATATACTTTGTCATATACATTTTTAAACATCTCTATCTGGCAAAAATCGCGCATTTTTACAAATCCCGCTCTTACTCCATCGTCAATATCGTGTTTGGAATAAGCTATATCATCTGCTAATGATGCAATTTGAGCCTCTAAAAAAGCATTACCAGAAAGTTTTATTGGAATGCCGTCAAGAATATCTTTTAATTGATTGTAGTACTTACTTTCCTGATTAATCGGACCGTTGTGTTTCAAGATTCCATCTAGCGCTTCTAATGTCAAATTAAGACCATTAAACTTCGGAAATTGTTTCTCAAGTTGTGTTACGATTCTAACCACTTGCACATTATGATCAAAACCACCGAACTTAAGTGATACTTCGTTTAGTGCACGTTCTCCAGCATGCCCAAACGGTGGGTGCCCCAAGTCGTGTGATAAAGCAATCACCTCAGCCAGCTCTTCGTTCGCCCTCAATTGCTTTGCGATATAAACAGCAATTTGCCCAACCTCAAGCGAATGCGTCAGTCTGGTTCTGTAGTGATCACCGATGTAATTGATAAATACTTGTGTTTTATACTCCAGCCTTCTAAAAGCTTTCGAGTTGATAATTCTAAACTTATCTTCAAGAAAATCATACTCCATGTCTTCACAGTAGACCCTGCCAGATGACTTAAAAAGTCCTAAAGAATAATTTTTCTTATACATATTAAAACAATGGGGCGAGCAACGGAACTCGAATCCGCGACCTCAAGTGCCACAAACTTGCGCTCTAACCAACTGAGCTATGCCCGCCATAAATTAACATCAATAGATATAACTAAATTCACACAAAATCAACAACTTCCTTTTTTAATTATCCGTGGTATGGAATGCTACTCAATAGCTGGTGTGGGCTCTGTCGCATCTGTAATATGATGCAAAAACTTTCAAATTATTTGTATATTTTTCCATTAAGCAGTTAGTGAAAGAAATTTATCAAAGTCAGAATTATAATTGTCATTGTCAGCAAGTTGTCCTTTTTAATCATGTGCAAGAGCTCTATTCCTGCAATAGTCCTGGCGGCACTTCTAAAGGATTTGAAACCAAGCATCGGTCTAGTTCGTTTCTTTACAAATCTGTGATCGCCTTCTATCCTATTGTTTAGATATTTGTTATGCCTAATTTCTATTTGGTCTTCTTTAGATAATGGCTTATTGATCGAATCTCAAAGCAGAAGTATTAGAGCCACTTTTATCTATATTAACCTTTATAGGCTGGCCACTAGATTTAATTGCTTTCCTGAAAAACGCTTAGCTGCCCTTTTATCTCTTTTTGCTCTTAGCATAAAATCTATGGTATCCCCGTATTTATCAACTGCTCTATACAAATAGACCCATTTACCTTTAACCTTGATATATGTCTCGTCCATTCTCCAGCTGCCGTTGACTGGCTTTTTCTTTTTCTGAATCTTCCTTCAAGTATTGGCATAAACTTTACTACCCATCTTTGTAGAGTGGCGTGATCTATGTTGAGTCCTCTCAACCCGCCTATCTCTTCTATCTCTCTGTAACTTAAAGAATATCTTCCTTTCATATACAGCGATACCATAATGATTTCTGCGCCATATTCATGGTTCTTAAAATACTTCATTAATTTTGGGTCTACTTTAAACATTATTACCAGCAACTATTTCTTTCAGAATATCAAAAATTCTTATGTGTTTCAACAGATGCGACAGAACTGCCAATGGCCATGACATAGCAAACAATTCATTGAGGTTTGGAACTTTGCTCCAAACCCATTTTAGGTCATCACTCAAACCACTTCCACGATATGCACAATAAGCAAGGCAAGTGCTCAAATACTTCAATGCACGTATATAATTCATATAAGGGAGTGTTGCCATAAGATAGATAAGATGCTAAAATGAATATAGCGAGCAACAAAGAAAATAGAAATATGAATACAGAGTGTAAAAATGCAGTAGCAGTAAATACGTTAAGAATGGTAATATTAGGGGTATGCAAAGGTATAAATGCAAAGAGTGTGGATGTAATTTTACAGGTTCTGTCGCATCTGTTGAAACACATAAGAATTTTTGATATTCTGAAAGAAATAGTTGCTGGTAATAATGTTTAAAGTAGACCCAAAATTAATGAAGTATTTTAGATAGTGTCGTCATGAGATTTGTGGTATAATATGAAAGAAAAGACAAATCAGGAGTAAAATGGATTTAGGGCTACATAGGCATGATATAACAGATAATATGTGGGATTTGATAAAGGATCATTTGCCAGGAAGGGAAGGTACGTGGGGAGGTTTGGCACATAATAACAGAAGATTCATTAACGCAGTATTTTGGATATTAAGAACAGGTTCTCCCTGGAGAGATTTGCCTTCAGAATATGGAGGATGGAAAAATACACATAAAAGATTTTGCAGATGGAGAGACAAAAGGATATGGGAGGCTTTATTGGAGATATTTGTGAAAGAACCTGATATGGAATGGTTAATGATAGACGCAAGTCATAGTAAAGTGCATCCACATGCTTCAGGTGCAAAAGGCGGCAATCAAGATATGAGTCGTACAAAGGGGCTCAATACAAAGATTCACCTTGCCGTGGATTCACATGGTATGCCACTCAAAGTTATTGTCACAAAAGGCTCAGAAGCTGATTGCAAGCAGGCTGTTAATCTTATTGAAGAGATGAAAGCTGAGTACTTACTAGCCGACAGAGGGTACGATGCTAATTACATAACTGACCATGCCCAAGAATTGGGCATGAGATTGTTATTCCTCCTAAAAGAACAGAATCACCCAGAGAAAATACGATAAAGATTTATACAAAATAAGGCATATTGTAGAAAACACCTTTCTTCATCTTAAAAGATGGAGGGGAATTGCAACCAGATATGCTAAAATTCAGCTTCTTTCTTGCCGCAATTCAGATTAGATGCTTATCTCTTTGGCTTAAAATCTCATGACGACATTATCTAAGAACCATGAATATGGCGCAGAAATCATTATGGTATCGCTGTATATGAAAGGAAGATATTCTTTAAGTTACAGAGAGATAGAAGAGATAGGCGGGTTGAGAGGACTCAACATAGATCACGCCACTCTACAAAGATGGGTAGTAAAGTTTATGCCAATACTTGAAGGAAGATTCAGAAAAAGAAAAAAGCCAGTCAACGGCAGCTGGAGAATGGACGAGACATATATCAAGGTTAAAGGTAAATGGGTCTATTTGTATAGAGCAGTTGATAAATACGGGGATACCATAGATTTTATGCTAAGAGCAAAAAGAGATAAAAGGGCAGCTAAAGCGTTTTTCAGGAAAGCAATTAAATCTAGTGCCAGCCTATAAAGGTTAATATAGATAAAAGTGGCTCTAATACTTGCTTTGAATTCGATCAATAAGCCATTATCTAAAGAAGACCAAATAGAAATTAGGCATAACAAATATCTAAACAATAGGATAGAAGGCGATCACAGATTTGTAAAGAAACGAACTAGACCGATGCTTGGTTTCAAATCCTTTAGAAGTGCCGCCAGGACTATTGCAGGAATAGAGCTCTGCACATGATTAAAAAAGGACAACTTGCTGACAATGACAATTATAATTCTGACTTTGATAAATTTCTTTCACTAACTGCTTAATGGAAAAATATACAAATAATTTGAAAGTTTTTGCATCATATTACAGATGCGACAGAGCCCAAATCTTCCATAAACTGTAACAACAAGCATTTAAATAAACGTAAAACACCATATCCCTTATAATTAGCAGGAGATTCAATTCCCTTCAGCTCTTGCTCTACTGCCCCAAAATTAAACAGCTCCTTAAATTTGCGATATTGATGCTCACTACCAACCAATTGATCCAAACATACCATTATTATTTGATGCGCTGATGACATTTTTCTCTTCTTTATTCTGTAATCCACTCCACTATACCTTTCTTTATTCCATCTTGCAACACTCCCACGATAAAAACAAGCGCAGATTCCTGGTAAAGCACGTAGACGATTCAGTGTTCGCCGAAATGGAAATATCGGATTTGAAAGAAGTGTTAAGCTATTTAGGTTGATTAGACGTCCCTAGCCTTTTGAAGGTATACTCTCCATCTTTTAAAAGTTGGTATCGTCATTTTTGCGTTCTCGCATTTCGTCACTTACTATTTGTACGCTTCTTCACATTTGTCACTCATATCCCCTGCTCTTTTCAAAGTTATCTGTCTTCTATAAATCCACCAATTCTTAATTTGACTTGGGTGTAGAATTATTTTTGATCAACGCGAGGGCTGTTTTGTTGTATTTTTTTAATATTAGCCCCACTTTTTTTGAGTCTTGAAAAAGCTCCCTGTCTTTGATTACAAAGTTTTGCAAAGAAATGTTAGAAAGCTGTTTTTTATTTGTGCCTCTGTAATTCATTCTGGCTGTAACTTCTTGTCCGATGTAACAGCCTTTTTGAAAGCTTATGGCATTTAACTTGTCCATACCAAGCTCCAGCGCCCAAAACTCACCAGGCATGAAGTCTACCCCGAATTCTGGGACTAAAAATACCAATCTCTTCTCTTCATATAACCCTAATAAATCGCTATTCATTGTAAAAGTAGTCAGTTCTGACGTATTAGCTGTATATCCCCTAAAGCCTAAATTTATGTTTCTGGGATCGGGATAAAAGCTTTGGGTTAGTCTATCGTTGCTAATGTAAACGCTGATTTCTGGCTGAAGCGCAATATCAATATTTGAATGCAGCTTATGCATGTACAACCTCTTAATGATTTCTTCTGCATAAGCCTTGTTGCAATCTAAACAAATGTCTCCTTGTAACTTAAAGACAAAAAAGTCGTACAACACTTTTCCTTGAGGTGACAGAAGAAGGCTATATTGTAACTCATCAGGTTTTAGTTTCTCAATGTCATTTGATAGCAGGTTTTGTAAAAACTTATTCTGATCTCTGCCAGATAGTTTTATTATGCCCCTATGTTTTAAATCGCTGTATACTCCGCTAACTTGCAAAGTTGGTGTCCTCATTTTTTCGCCCTCGAATTCATTTTATATTTCTTTTTACATTAATCATATCCTGCACTCAATTCCTTGCCACTTATTCATATGGACTATCATAACGTTGTTTGTGCAATAATAATACTTGAAAATATAGTCATCACTTATTATTTATAAGGGGGTAACTATTTTTCAATCTAAAATTAATTGTAATTGAGCGCGTGATAAAAGGAATGATTATAAAACCTATAGTCCTAGTTGGTATGATGGGAAGTGGCAAAAGCACAGTGGGGAAAAAATTGGCGAGAAAACTTAACCTTCAATTCTATGATAGTGATAAAGTGTTGGAGGAAAGAGAAGGGCTGAATATTGTGGATATTCATGAATTTATGGGACCTAAATATTTTCAACAGATAGAAGAAGAAACAATTAAAGAAATCATCGACTACGGTACGGTTATTCTCTCCACAGGTGGCAGCAGTTTTATGAATGAGAATATAAGGCAGATGATAAAGGAAAAGGCAGTTTCTGTATGGCTAGATGTGGATTGTGAAACGATATATGAAAGAGTTTCTAGAAGAAATACAAGACCTGAGCTAATGGCAATAGGAAATAAGAAGGAATTGCTAATGAAGATGATAGAAGAAAGAAGGCCGATTTTTGAGTCGGCAGATATTAAGGTGGAGAGCGCGTTGGAAGCTCATCATTTGGTTGAAACAATCGCCAAAAGAATAGAAAAATATTTCGCAGAAGATGGTTCCCAATAAATCATTGATGTTTGATTCGCGAGACATCTCTCTTATAAACGTTGCTAGGGTTATGTCGGATATCAAACTTGGGATACCAATTGTTTTACAGACCCAACACGGTGAGGGCAGAATTCTAGTGGTTCCAGTAGAAAGAATTAATATTTCACTTTTTGACAAGTTAAAATCACTTTTTTCAAACCTAAGTTTAATAATCACAGAACAGAGAATGGATTTCCTGCATCTGGGCAAAAGGGAGGAAAAATCAATTGTAAGAATATAAGTTATAATAATTTGCTAAAGCTTGTGTTTTGCTTAAATAGCGTTGCAGAAGATAATCTACTGATTGCTCCGAAAACAAGTCTGGAAGAGAAATCTTTGTCTCTTTTGAAGTTGGGGGAACTTATCCAAGCTGCAATTACAGTTATTCTTGGGCCAGATGATAAAGTTAGTTTTCCAGTGAACAGTTTAGACGCAGACGATGTAGAAAACTATTTGAAGCATATACAAGATGAGGAGCTTAAAGAAATATGCGAAGCAGAGATCCATTTGAAACTAGCCAAAGGTAAGATCAAAGCTTTTAGATCAGAGTTTGGTAAAGACCATTATGCAGTGATTATTTATCCAAAAGAAAAAAATACCATTGGTTTCACACCACTTGTCAGGGTTCATTCTTCATGCTTCACAGGTGATATATTAGCGAGTATAAAGTGTGATTGCTTTGATCAATTACAAAGTGCAATCAAAATTATGAGCGAACAGGATGGAGGAGTAATAATTTACTTAAACCAAGAGGGACGTGGGATAGGTTTAACAAACAAGATCAGGGTGTATCAAGCTCAATCTTTGGGGCTGGACACCGTTGAAGCGAATGAGGCCATTGGTCTTCAAGAGGATGCAAGAAATTTTACCACCGCCGCAAAAATTTTAAAATTACTTAATATACGCACAATAAAATTGCTTTCCAACAATCCAGCCAAAAGCGATGATTTAACAAAAGATGGGATAATTGTGAGTGAGATTGTGTCACACCAATTTTTAAACGCAGAAGTGAAGAAATATTATCAAACTAAGGTAGATAAATTAAAGCATAAGATTGATCTCAGCACAGAACAAAAAAGTATGTAGTTTCTCCATCAAAACTAACGGGACAGAGGTAATAAGATGGTTAAGAAGAGAAAAAGAATTGAAAAATCAGTAAGTAGTAATTTTAGTAAAAAACCTTGTGGATTTGATAAGGCTCTGTCGCATCTGTAATATGATGCAAAAACTTTCAAATTATTTGTATATTTTTCCATTAAGCAGTTAGTGAAAGAAATTTATCAAAGTCAGAATTATAATTGTCATTGTCAGCAAGTTGTCCTTTTTTAATCATGTGCAAGAGCTCTATTCCTGCAATAGTCCTGGCGGCACTTCTAAAGGATTTGAAACCAAGCATCGGTCTAGTTCGTTTCTTTACAAATCTGTGATCGCCTTCTATCCTATTGTTTAGATATTTGTTATGCCTAATTTCGGTTCTGTCGCATCTGTTGAAACACATAAGAATTTTTGATATTCTGAAAGAAATAGTTGCTGGTAATAATGTTTAAAGTAGACCCAAAATTAATGAAGTATTTTAAGAACCATGAATATGGCGCAGAAATCATTATGGTATCGCTGTATATGAAAGGAAGATATTCTTTAAGTTACAGAGAGATAGAAGAGATAGGCGAGGTTGAGAGGACTCAACATAGATCACGCCACTCTACAAAGATGGGTAGTAAAGTTTATGCCAATACTTGAAGGAAGATTCAGAAAAAGAAAAAGCCAGTCAACGGCAGCTGGAGAATGGACGAGACATATATCAAGGTTAAAGGTAAATGGGTCTATTTGTATAGAGCAGTTGATAAATACGGGGATACCATAGATTTTATGCTAAGAGCAAAAAGAGATAAAAGGGCAGCTAAAGCGTTTTCAGGAAAGCAATTAAATCTAGTGGCCAGCCTATAAAGGTTAATATAGATAAAAGTGGCTCTAATACTTCTGCTTTGAATTCGATCAATAAGCCATTATCTAAAGAAGACCAAATAGAAATTAGGCATAACAAATATCTAAACAATAGGATAGAAGGCGATCACAGATTTGTAAAGAAACGAACTAGACCGATGCTTGGTTTCAAATCCTTTAGAAGTGCCGCCAGGACTATTGCAGGAATAGAGCTCTTGCACATGATTAAAAAGGACAACTTGCTGACAATGACAATTATAATTCTGACTTTGATAAATTTCTTTCACTAACTGCTTAATGGAAAAATATACAAATAATTTGAAAGTTTTTGCATCATATTACAGATGCGACAGAGCCGATTTTTTGAGTATAACAAAGATAAGGTGAGTTAGTCTGCGCACAGCAACAATGATAACCTATCATAGCAAAATAACCTAATGTGGGAAAACTATACTACTTTAGATAAAAAATGAAAGATATTAGCTCTGAAATATACAAGAGATTAGAGAAGCTAGAAGTTGAGAATGAGGAGTTGAAAGCGGAGAACAAAGCATTAAGAAGACCACTGCGTAATATATATACTTCGTTAATTTGAAAAATTGGCGTAGTCATACTTCGGATTCCGCATAACATTTAGGTATAGTCTTTCACAAAGATGTAGTTCTTTTTATCTTGCGCTGAAGTATCAAAAGGCCGTATAAAAGCGCCTCTGCAGTTGGAGGACATCCTGGCACATATACGTCAACAGGTACTATCCTATCACAACCTCTAACAACAGAATAAGAATAATGATAGTATCCACCACCATTAGCACAACTTCCCATCGATAAAACCCACCTTGGTTCTGGCATCTGGTCATAAACTTTTCTTAAAGCCCCAGCCATTTTATTGGTCAGAGTTCCAGCCACTATCATCACATCCGACTGACGTGGACTTGGTCTAAAAAGCATCCCAAACTTATCCATGTCATACCGACTTGAAGCAGTATGCATCATTTCAACTGCGCAACAAGCAAGACCAAACGTCATCGGCCATAATGAACCAGCTCTGGCCCATTTAACTAAATCGTCTAGCTTTGTAGTCACAAAGCCCTTGTTGTTAACGTCTTGAATAGCGTGTTTCAACAAAGCATCTTGCTCTTCATTTAGCTTGTTAACATCGCACGAATTACTTATTCCCATTCTAACGCGCCTTTTTTCCACTCATAAATGAACCCTATGCCCAACGTAATGATAAAAACAATCATCGACCAAAACCCAAACACACTTATATCCCTTAACTTAATAGCCCAAGGGAACATGAACGCTATTTCCAAGTCAAAAATTATAAACAAAATTGAAACTAAATAAAATCTAACATCAAAGTTACCCTTAGTGTTGCCGAAATTTTCAAAGCCACATTCATAGGTAGACAGCTTCTCTCTATCGGGTTTTAAATTGTTGACCAAAAAAGGTAGTAATACAAGTAGCAAAGCCAAAACCAAGCTCAAAACAATAAATACCGAAACAGCTAAATAATTTTCTAAATATTTTTGCAGTTCCATAGCTTCATCATTCTTTAGTTGGTATTTTCACTGTTAACCCATCCAAATTATCTTGCATAATTATCTGGCAACTCAGCCTTGAGGTTTTAGTTAAACCAAATGCTAAGTCAAGCATATCCTCCTCTTCTTCTTTTTTAGGCATTATGTTTTCCAACAAATCATAAAATTGTGGTTCCACAACAACATGACATGTAGCGCAAGACAAAGAGCCGCCGCAAGCCCCCTCAATTTCAAAAATATCGTTTTTATGAGCTATTTCCATAACAGAAAGACCGTTTGGTGCTTCTACTTCCCTTACCCTACCGTCATCAAAGATAAAATTAACCTTTGGCATCTTTAAATTTAATTTGTTTTTTCAGCATCCATAATCCGAGACACAGTCTCTTTTTTTATTTTCACCTTTACTTCAGGTGCAATTTCAACCAATAAAACACCATCTTGCGCTTCCACTTTAGATATAGTGCCGATAATTCCTCCAGCTGTAACTACCTTATCTCCTTTTTTCAAGTTATTCACCATATTTTGATGGTCTCTTAGCTTCTTTTGTTGCGGACGAATGACCAAAAAATAAAAAATAACCATAATGATCAGAAGAGGCGCAATATTCTGCAACATCTGCCAAATCGAATTCTGTCCTGTTGCCACTGTTTCTGTTGTATCTGCTAACGCTTGTGTTATAAACATATTCATTTCTAAATTACGTATTTACGAACATTTCTATATTAAAAGTGGTGATTTTTCAATATAATTTATTCACAGATTCTTATCCTTACCTGAACAATATGTTAGACTGCGTCTAAATAATAAGATATGCCCCCCATAACTTCACGATATAATCTAGCATGTTATCGAGTGTTTATAACTCACCCACGCTTTTATCGGACACTCTAACTTAGTTATTTCCATAATACTCAAATCGTACATTAATTTTGGTTCTGTCGCATCTGTTGAAACACATAAGAATTTTTGATATTCTGAAAGAAATAGTTGCTGGTAATAATGTTTAAAGTAGACCCAAAATTAATGAAGTATTTTAAGAACCATGAATATGGCGCAGAAATCATTATGGTATCGCTGTATATGAAAGGAAGATATTCTTTAAGTTACAGAGAGATAGAAGAGATAGGCGGGTTGAGAGGACTCAACATAGATCACGCCACTCTACAAAGATGGGTAGTAAAGTTTATGCCAATACTTGAAGGAAGATTCAGAAAAAGAAAAAAAAGCCAGTCAACGGCAGCTGGAGAATGGACGAGACATATATCAAGGTTAAAGGTAAATGGGTCTATTTGTATAGAGCAGTTGATAAATACGGGGATACCATAGATTTTATGCTAAGAGCAAAAAAAGAGATAAAAAGGGCAGCTAAAGCGTTTTTCAGGAAAGCAATTAAATCTAGTGGCCAGCCTATAAAGGTTAATATAGATAAAAGTGGCTCTAATACTTCTGCTTTGAATTCGATCAATAAGCCATTATCTAAAGAAGACCAAATAGAAATTAGGCATAACAAATATCTAAACAATAGGATAGAAGGCGATCACAGATTTGTAAAGAAACGAACTAGACCGATGCTTGGTTTCAAATCCTTTAGAAGTGCCGCCAGGACTATTGCAGGAATAGAGCTCTTGCACATGATTAAAAAAGGACAACTTGCTGACAATGACAATTATAATTCTGACTTTGATAAATTTCTTTCACTAACTGCTTAATGGAAAAATATACAAATAATTTGAAAGTTTTTGCATCATATTACAGATGCGACAGAGCCGATTTAATTGCTTTCCTGAAAAACGCTTTAGCTGCCCTTTTATCTCTTTTTGCTCTTAGCATAAAATCTATGGTATCCCCGTATTTATCAACTGCTCTATACAAATAGACCCATTTACCTTTAACCTTGATATATGTCTCGTCCATTCTCCAGCTGCCGTTGACTGGCTTTTTTCTTTTTCTGAATCTTCCTTCAAGTATTGGCATAAACTTTACTACCCATCTTTGTAGAGTGGCGTGATCTATGTTGAGTCCTCTCAACCCGCCTATCTCTTCTATCTCTCTGTAACTTAAAGAATATCTTCCTTTCATATACAGCGATACCATAATGATTTCTGCGCCATATTCATGGTTCTTAAAATACTTCATTAATTTTGGGTCTACTTTTTAAACATTATTACCAGCAACTATTTCTTTCAGAATATCAAAAATTCTTATGTGTTTCAACAGATGCGACAGAACCGTATATATACTCCGAGCACTTGAAAAGTTGGCGTCGTCATACTTCGGATTTCGCATAACGTTTAGGTACATATGTACGTGCCTCATGCTCATCGTTTGTATTCCTAACTATTTTCCAAGTTCTCTGTCGTTTATAAATTTGTCAATCCTTGATTTACTCTAGAGGTATATGGTGTATAATTGGTCATGCCGAGGTAAAAGAAGTATATAGCTTGACTAGATCAATTAATTTATATATTAATACAACTTCTTTAGACCATTCATAACAATTAGTACAAGTATGTCAGAAATTCGTAATATAGCTATTATCGCACACGTTGACCATGGGAAGACAACTTTGGTTGATAATATGTTAAAACAAAGTGGAACATTTCGCGACAATCAAGATGTTATGGATAGGATAATGGACTGCAACGATATTGAACGCGAAAGGGGTATTACAATACTTGCAAAGTGCACATCTATGAATTACGAAGGCATTAAATATAATATCATAGACACACCAGGGCATGCTGATTTTGGTGGGGAGGTGGAAAGGGTTCTCTCTATGGTAGATGGGGTGATAGTGCTCGTTGATGCTTCCGAAGGGCCGATGCCACAAACCAAGTTTGTTGTTTCTAAAGCATTGGCACTTGGTTTGAATCCCATAGTGGTGATTAATAAGGTCGAGAGAGCGGATAGCCGTATTGATGAGGTGCTTGATGAGGTGTTTGACCTTTTCTTCTCCTTAGATGCGACAGAAGAACAGCTAAACTTTCCTGTATTATATGCCTCAGGAAGGAGCGGTTGGGCTCAAACAAGCAATACAACAGGTACTGACTTAAAGCCAATGTTTGAGGTGATGAAAAAGCATGTGAAGGCACCAAAAGTTGATAAGACAGCACCTTTTTCAATGCTTGCAAGTATTTTAACGGCAGATTCCTATCTTGGGCGAATTTTGATCGGTAAGGTATATTCAGGAAGCGCTAAAGTAGGCGATACGATCAAATCCATTGATTTGAATGGCAAACTTATTGAGACAACAAAATTGACTAAGTTGTTTGGGTTTAAAGGGATTGAAAAGATACCTATAGAAGTTGCAGAAGCTGGTGATATAGTTGCAGTTGCAGGGATTGAGAAAACGTCTGTGGCAGACACCATTTGCGATGTAAAAGTTGAAAACCCAATACCATCCACCCCGATTGATCCGCCAACCATGGCAATTAACATCAGTGTAAATAATTCTCCATTAGCTGGTTTGGAAGGATCTAAGGTAACATCCAGAATGATTTTGGCTAGGCTTGAAAAAGAGGCTGAAAGTAATATCACCATAACCTTAACGGTGTCTGAAGGCGGTGAAAACTTTGAAATTGGTGGTAGGGGAGAATTACAACTTGGCGTTTTAATAGAAACCATGAGGCGTGAAGGATTTGAGCTTTCTGTTTCAAGGCCTCGAGTTTTGTTTAAGAAGGATGAATCAGGAAAGACCTTAGAACCGATAGAAGAAGTGGTGATAGATGTGGATGAATCTCATAGTGGCGTTGTTATCGAAAAACTCTCTTTGAGAAAAGGGGACTTAAAAGAAATGAAACCATCCAGCGGTGGTAAAGTTAGGCTGATTTTCCACGCTCCATCACGTGGGTTAATTGGGTATCAAAACGAATTTCGTAATGATACTAGGGGAACAGGTACTATCAACCGTGTGTTTCATGAATATCAAGAATTCAAGGGAGAAATTATCTCTCGTCGAAACGGCGTTTTAATCTCCAATTCTAATGGAGAGACTTCTGCTTATGCCTTATGGAATCTGGAAGATCGAGGGATAATGTTTGTTCCTCCAAAAACAAAGGTATATGAAGGAATGATTATCGGCGAACATAACAGGGACAACGACCTGGAAGTTAACCCAGTTAAAGGAAAACAGCTGACCAATGTCAGGGCGTCAGGCAGTGATGAAAACATTAAGCTCACACCACATAAAGTAGCAACCCTAGAGGAGATATTGTCATATATTAAAGACGACGAACTCATCGAGGTCACTCCTAAAAGCATACGTTTGCGTAAAATGTTTCTTTGTCCTAACGAAAGAAAAAGAGCTTCAAAAAAACAGTAACTTTGTAACAATCTAGAATAGTATTTTCTTGATAATTTCACAAGATTATGTATAATGCACAAAAGGGCTCTGTTGCATCATATTACGGTTCTGTCGCATCTGTTGAAACACATAAGAATTTTTGATATTCTGAAAGAAATAGTTGCTGGTAATAATGTTTAAAGTAGACCCAAAATTAATGAAGTATTTTAAGAACCATGAATATGGCGCAGAAATCATTATGGTATCGCTGTATATGAAAGGAAGATATTCTTTAAGTTACAGAGAGATAGAAGAGATAGGCGGGTTGAGAGGACTCAACATAGATCACGCCACTCTACAAAGATGGGTAGTAAAGTTTATGCCAATACTTGAAGGAAGATTCAGAAAAAGAAAAAAGCCAGTCAACGGCAGCTGGAGAATGGACGAGACATATATCAAGGTTAAAGGTAAATGGGTCTATTTGTATAGAGCAGTTGATAAATACGGGGATACCATAGATTTTATGCTAAGAGCAAAAAGAGATAAAAGGGCAGCTAAAGCGTTTTTCAGGAAAGCAATTAAATCTAGTGGCCAGCCTATAAAGGTTAATATAGATAAAAGTGGCTCTAATACTTCTGCTTTGAATTCGATCAATAAGCCATTATCTAAAGAAGACCAAATAGAAATTAGGCATAACAAATATCTAAACAATAGGATAGAAGGCGATCACAGATTTGTAAAGAAACGAACTAGACCGATGCTTGGTTTCAAATCCTTTAGAAGTGCCGCCAGGACTATTGCAGGAATAGAGCTCTTGCACATGATTAAAAAAGGACAACTTGCTGACAATGACAATTATAATTCTGACTTTGATAAATTTCTTTCACTAACTGCTTAATGGAAAAATATACAAATAATTTGAAAGTTTTTGCATCATATTACAGATGCGACAGAGCCCAATGACAATTATAATTCTGACTTTGATAAATTTCTTTCACTAACTGCTTAATGGAAAAATATACAAATAATTTGAAAGTTTTTGCATCATATTACAGATGCGACAGAGCCTGCACAGATACCATGTTGCCATGAGCCATCCGATTTCTGCACAAAATGCTTTGCGTTAAGTTCTTCTGTGCATCTGTTTAAGGAATTCATAAATTCCTGCACGTTAATTGGCTGATTGTTAATGACGAAAATCTTCGTATAACTCTCTAAGTCCTGCTGTAAAACTAATTTTTCGGAAGTTGCAACCAAAACCCTGTTGTCTGGGTTATTATTTGGTTGTTTGGTTACAAGCAGCACGTCTTGTAGACTTGCATCGCATGCATCGTCTTCTGTTGCGTGAGGTAAAAAAGACAGTTGCGCAAATGTCCAAAGCAAATTGTCCAACTGCCTCATTTCTTCTTTATTAGCACATAAAATAATAACTTTTCCCTCTTCTTTTAAAATTTTAGTAACCACTTTTGGGAAGGTTGCGTTGTATAATAAATTTTCTATTTGGTAGAAACTAAAAGTTTTCATCATACGTCGCAAATGCTATCCAAATGCAATAACTCTTTGAGCTTACTAATAATCACCTGTATTAATAAAAAGCTGTGGCGATAGTCAACTTCCATTAACGCTTTCGTGGTAAAATCATCGAATCTCCTCAATTGTTCTTCGTCTTTGATAAAACTTAGGTTTAGAGTTTCCACATTTTTGCCATTTACTGATTGTTTTAACTGAGCAAACACAAGTTTGATAGTAAGCTTTCTCAATTCGTCTTCGATATAATCATTAGCAAGCCTTTCAACAGGATACACGTCTTCATGCTTACTAATAAGTTCTAACATTTGGTCAATATATAACCGAGACCTGATTTTAAAATACACCCTTGCTATATGTATTATGTCAAGGTTAGTTGACTTATTGATAACGATGATGTCAAAAAGTGAGCTAACTAAACTGAGGTAAGCAATATTGACAACTTCCTCTTGCGGCAATTCATAACCGTTTATCAAAGTGATGATCTTGCTAACTTGTTTGGAAATAACATTGCCGGACAGATACTCATCTTTGCTGAGCCCCGTGATGAGTTTTTGGAATCCTTGGCTGTAAGTTGCTATGTTATCACTAACTTTTGCTGGGTCTAGATAATGCATCAACATCCAGTTTATCCCTTTTTTTACTATTTTCTGTATGGTTAAAAGCAATTTATATTTGACTTCAGAAGAAACACTAGTAGGTAATTCGCGGATTTTAAGCCAGGTATCCTTAACACACATACTCTTTATTACAATGTAAAACGCATCAACTATTGCAACTGATTTATATTCTTTTTCTTCTGACAATTGATAAAACGTAACGCAGCCCAACATATTAACAAAATCATTAGAAATTATGGTTGTAATTATCTCATTGTTCAGTTTATGTGATAATATCGCATTTTTAAAATGTTCTTGCAGGTACTTGGGAAAGTATGAAAGAAGAATGTCTTGGAAAAATTTGTTTTGCGTAAAATCATAAGAATTCAACATCTTTGCGATGGAATTTTTTGTGTACGCAATTAAAACTGCAATCTCTGGTCTGGTCAAAGATCTGCCCTCTAAGTCCATCTTCGCGATCTCCTCTTTGGTTGGCAATTTTTCCACCTCTCTTTGCAGTTCTCCACTTTCTTCAAGATAAGTGATAAGCCAAGCATAGTCTTTGAGTTTGTTGGTGCCAGAAACTTCTATATCAAGCAAAATAGACTGCCTGTGATTATCTTTTAATACCAATTCCTCAACGTCTTTGTTTAGTTGTCCCAGTATTTCGTTTCTTCTTTCTAAGGTAATATTGCCAGTTTGTACTTCATGTTGTAGTGCAATTTTAATATTTACTTCATGATCTGAGCAATCAACACCCGCAGAATTGTCGATGAAATCCGTATTAATCCTTCCGCCATTGTTCGCATATTCTATCCTACCTTTTTGTGTGAATCCAAGGTTACCACCTTCTCCCACAACTTTGCATCTTAGCTGTTTGCCAAATATCCTTAGATTGTCATTTTCTTTGTCACCTATGGCGTTGTCATCCTCAAACTCTCCTTTAACGTACGTTCCTATGCCACCGTTCCACATTAAGTCTACAGGGGCCTTCAGAATCGCAGTGATTAACTGAGCCGGAGAGAGATGATCTGCAGTTATTCCTAAAGCTTGTTTCACCTCTTGCGAAATTGTTATTTGTTTTACAGACCTATCGTAAACTCCACCACCATGAGAGATTAAAGCCTGGTTGTAGTCAGACCACCTCAGCTGTGGGTTGTTAAACAATCTCTCCCTTTCTTTAAAGCTGATTTCTGGGTCTGGGTTAGGATCAAGAAATATGTGGATGTGGTTGAAGGCCGCAAGCAATTGCATCTTACGTGAGAGCAACATACCGTTGCCAAACACATCACCTGACATGTCGCCTATTCCAACTGCGGTGAACACATCTCGGTCTAAATCCACGCCCATAGCGCTGAAATGATTTTTAACGCAAATCCAACCACCTTTTGCTGTGATACCGATTTTTTTATGGTCGTATCCAGCAGAACCACCGGACGCAAAAGCATCTCCAAGCCAAAAATTATATTCTTTGGAAACCGAATTTGCAAAGTCAGAAAACGTTGCCGTTCCTTTATCAGCTGCAACAACAAGGTAAGGGTCAATGTCGTCATACCGCACAACAACATTTTTTGGATGCACAACCACCTTGTCTATGATGTTATCTGTTATGTCCAAAATACCTCTTAAGAAGTTTTTATAACA
Source organism: Candidatus Bandiella woodruffii (assembly GCF_034359465.1). Taxonomy (NCBI): domain Bacteria; kingdom Pseudomonadati; phylum Pseudomonadota; class Alphaproteobacteria; order Rickettsiales; family Candidatus Midichloriaceae; genus Candidatus Bandiella; species Candidatus Bandiella euplotis. Next base: position 780,126 of record NZ_CP110820.1, read on the forward strand.
CTCCACACCAACTTTCATTGTTTCCTCTTTTGTATCGGAAGTTTGTTTCACAACAAAACCACCTTTGCAGCCAAGTGGCACTATCAGGGAATTTTTCGTCATCTGCGCTTTCATGAGGTCAAGCACAACTTTTCTGAAATCCTCAGGCCTGTCCGTCCATCTAATTCCACCTCTTGCAACCTTTCCTCCACGCAAATGTACTGCTTCAAATTTTGCTGAATACACAAAAGTGTCAACTTCCGGTTTTGGAAGTGGCATGCCCTCAATCTCTCTAGAACTCATTTTCAATGAGATGAAATCTTTACTCTCCCCGTTTTCTTCAACTATAAAAAAGTTCGTTCTTTTGGTGGCCAATATCAAATTTAAATATGTGCTTAAAATTTTGTCTTCAACAAAAAAGGAGACATTAGAAAGCTGGGTTTTAATAGTCTTCAGCACCTCATCTTCTTCTTGGCTGTTGTAATCTGAAATTGGGCTGAACCGAATATTAAATAATTTCACCATGTCGTTTACCAAACTATGGTACTTTACCAAAGTGCTCAAGATATATTCTGTGCTAAATTCAAATCTTATTTGTCTTAAGTACTTTGCATATGCTCTTAACAGGTTGGCTTCGCGGTAATTGACATCAACATAAAAAATCAAGCTGTTAAATCCATCATTCTCCACTGTGTTGTTCCAAATTTTTTCCAACCCCTCTTCCAAGTTGAAACGTAATTTGTCATCAAAAATAAGCTCATTAAACCTTGGTTTTGTCCTGAAATAACTTATGTACACCTTTTGCTGCGTGCCAAAATGGTTGATTACGACTTCAAAAGTTTCCACGTCTATTGTAAAGAACCCAAGATTGTCGATTATAGGGAAAACAGAAGATAGTGGCAGCTCTGTACCCGCTGAGAAAATTTTTAACTGGATTAATCCCTTCCCACTTTTTGCTGAATTATAAATTTTGAATATAACTTTATTTTTCTCCAATGCCTCTTCTATGGCGTCAATATCATGTAAAGACTGTTCTGGCGAAAACCCATTTGTATACTTTGCATTAAAAGCATGTTGATATTTTTTAAACAGCTTATCCGCCTCTTTTTTAGAAACTTTATTCTCCAGTGCTTCTTTTAAATTGTCTTCCCAAACATTTACAGCGCTTGCGATTAATTTTTCAATTCTATCCACACTATATTGCGGGATTTTCCTTTCTGGCAAGTTAATCGTCAATTGTAACCTGGTAAGCTGCCCTTCACCAATTTTCACATAATACCTTGCAACAAAACCATTAAATTGGTGACATAATATGTTTTCAATCCTTTCTCTTACTTGCGTGCTGAACTTAGTTTTAGGGATAAAGATTAAGGAACTAATATACCTTTTGTCTTGATCTTCCCTTATAAACAATTTCGTCCTTGGGTTGATGGTAAGAGACACGATACCAGCCGCAATGTTAAACAAATCATCTTGGCTGATCTGTAGCAGTTCACTTCTTGGAAATTCTTCTAAAGCTGTTACCAATTCTTTTGCGTTATAACTATCCTTCGGGTATCCATACTTATCAATTACATAAGTTATTTTCTCCCTTATGAATGGTATATTAAGCACACTCATATAATAAACTTTGGTAACTAAAAATCCATAGAAAACATGCACAAAATCGCAATTGCCGTCCTTATCAAAACTCTTGACAGTAAGACACAACATGTAAGATTTTCTATGCACGACTGACTTGAGGTCCGATTTTTTAACGCTGATGACAGATTGTGGTAGTCTGGAGTTTTCAAGTTGTATCACTTTATTATGATAATTCTTATGGGATAATAAACCTAAGGATTTATTATCTTCGATGGTTATTGTTTTGCTCCCTGTGACTATTCCTCTTAAGGATCCTAGGAAAATAAAGTTATCCTCAAGTAAAAAGTTTAAAAAGTTGATATTTTCCTGAGTTACAGCTGAGTTGCTGTGTTTAAGATTTTCGGATAAATTTTCTATGCAATTTGCCAAAACACCTTTCATCCCACTCCATCCATCAACAGAAAGTCTCACACATTCAAGGGTTTCCGAAATTCTATTCTTTAACGTTTGATGAAATTCTTCATCAAACCAATTAGATACATAGAACTGCAATACAACGGTTTTATCATTTTTTATATCTTCCAGTTTATAGTCATGATAATCAATTGAATTAAAAACTTTGTGAGTTAACAGTTTGATGTCAATATCATAAGACTGCAGCTCGTTTTGAACTGAATCTATTAAAAATGTGATATCCCGACCAATTATGGTGAGAATCATATAATCCGATTCCTGATCAGAGGTTGAAATGTCAATTATGCACTCTTCCTTGAAGCTGTTTTTTATAATACCATAAGCACGGTTGCACGCAGCACTTATGATTTTTGGTTGGATGCTGGACAAAGATTCCAAAGATATGTCTTCCAAGAATTTGCTGGTGAATCTTATTACTGCTTGGTCGTTTAAAAAACTGTTGATAATTTCGATTTGTTTATTGCTGTTAGGATTGTTTCTGTCCATTATATTTTTTTACACCTAAAATGTATAATCTAATGACCTATACTAGCATAGATGATAATTATTTGTACTAATAACTTCAAAAAAATTGCCATCGTAATTATACTGCAGCAATTTTTTTAAATGGGAAAAGTTATGATTCGGCCATTTACAATATGGAGTTGCTATGATATTTTGGTTACGCATGGGTTCCATTTAGGTTTTAAGTATTACCTTGCCAATACTACGGCCAGACTGGATGAACTGGTGTGCCTCTTTATAATCTTTTAATGAAAATACTTTACTAATCAGAGGAGTGACTTTGCCTTGATTGATATAAGGCAGTAAGTTTTTCACTGCTTGGTCAAGTAATGATGCTTTTTCGTCCGGTGTTTTATTCCTCAGTGTGGAGCCAGTGATCGTGAGGTTTTTCATCAGAATTCTTGCAGCATTGACTGTGGAAAGCTTTCCATCCATCACTGCGAAAAGAATTAATCTCCCATGTTCATTTAAAATGCTTAGGTTATCCTCAAAATACCTACCACCTAAAATGTCAATTAGTAAATCTACCTTTTCAGCACTTGCAATTCTGGTTTTAAATTCGTCGAAAGTTGATCTTATGCAGTTGCCATAATTTTTCAGGTAATCCAACTTAGCGACAGCCTTAGCAGTCGTATAAACTATCTTTCCATCACAAAGAGCAAATTGCACCATAAAAGAGCCAATCCCACTAGCCCCTCCATGAATTAAAACACTTGTACTCGGTTTAAGACCTCCAATTTGATATAAATTCAACCATGTGGTTACAATGGCTTCTGGTATGGCTGCAGCTTGTACGAAGTCTATATTATGATCGACCAAAAAAGTCTGTCTTTCATCAACCTCCACCATTTCACTATAACCACCGCTAGTTAATAATGCGCACACTTTCTGATTCGTGTCCATACGTATACCAGAAATTTCAAGACCAGGCACAGCGTTTCCATCAGGTGAGGGATATTTACCTTGTAACTGGAGTATGTCCGCTCTGTTAACGCCAATTGCATGAACTTTGATTTTAACTAACATAGGTTTTAGGAAAGTAGTTACAGACCTTTGCCACCGCCACGTTGCCCCGAAGCCCTTAATTTCTCAACAAAGCTCTCCTTATAAGATTCTAAGTTGTCCAACTCCTTTTTTTCAAAATGTTTTTCATATTGTGCACCATCATATTCTCTTGCTATAGCGATACCTCTTGTTATTATGTTAGAAACAAAATTTTCCAAGCTAGTCTCCCCTGCAATTCTTTCTGGGTTTAATATCTTATATGCTTCATATATGATGCGTTGGTAGCGTAATTTCTTTTGCTCTTCCGTAAGTTTTTCCTCTTTTTCTTCCTCTTGCTTTTTACTTTTATCTTTATCTTTTGATTTTGTAATATTTAATATTTTTTCAAGAAACTCAACCAGAGACGTGTCCATGTTGGGGTTGTTTTGATTTAGTAGCAGATACTGGAGCAGCCCTATTAATTGCTCTTTATGCTTTGATAAATTATCAGCTAATGAGAGTCCATTCATTTCCATCTCAACCTGAAGTTTGCGTGCTATTGCTACTGCATCAGCAAGAACTTCTGGATCTAAATCCTCCACTTTTTTTGTATCATCGCTGCTATATTTCTCCATTTGTCCTCATAAAGAATAATTTCAAACTATTTTATGTTTCATAAAAGTTTAGTTTTAAGCATGGGATATATTGCCATAATATGCCTACTTACGTCTATGATGTCTGCCAGATTAGCAGCATAATCCTTAAAAGAAGCAGAATAAAGAAATGCTAACCTAATTTTAGTTAATTGCAAACCTAAATATATTTTACTAACTTCAAAAATTAGCCTCAAATTTTTTTGTTAAATGGGTCAAATCTTTTGCCAATCAACAGCAAACACGGCGTAAAAAATAGCGTTAAAGCTGTGGCAAACGCAAGCCCTCCAGCTATTGAAGTTGAAAGCTGTCTCCACCACTGGCTTGATGGTGCATCGTAAAAAATGTCTCGGTGAAAAAAATTAATGGTAATACCTAGTATCATAGGTAAAAGGCCTAAAATAGCAGTTGCTGCTGTCAACAGAATTGGTCTTAATCTCTGAACACCAGCTCTAATGATTGAATCTTCAATATCATGCCCATGCTTTCGCAGGTGTTGGTAGGTATCTATAAATAATATATTATTGTTCAGCACTATTCCAGACAATGCAATAACGCCAATCCCACACATTACAATACCAAATGGTTGCCAAGTGATTATAAGCCCTAAAAGTACTCCAACTGTTGATAGAAACACAGCGCTCATGACTACGATGGTATGGTAAAACGAATTAAACTGTATTAGCATAATCATAAACATCATAATAAATGCTAGTGGGAAAGCCTTCGATAAGAAACTTGAAGTTTCATTCTGGTCCTCGCTTTCTCCTTTGAATTGATAGTCTATGCCATCCTCTATATTAGCTTCAAGCCATTGATTTAGTTGTTTTATTTTATCGTTAACCAATACCCCTTTTTGAACGTCGGCTTTGACAGCAACTATGCTGTTTCTATCCACTCTATTGATTTTACTGACTTTTTCAGCTGCTTTTTTAGTAGCCAAATTTGTCATTGGAATTGGGATATTATCAATATTGGTGATATTCATTTTTTCTATCTCTGTAATCTTCCTGCTTTCCGGATTAAGTCTAAGCAATATATCAACTTCGTCGTCTGCGTAATCTGGTCTGAAGCTTGATATCTTTAAGCCATCCCCTAATAAGCGAAGAGTGTTACCAACTTCTTGCGCAGTTAATTTAAACATTGCGGCTAGCTCCCTATCCACATTCACGACCCAATCAATCCCAGGCGTAGAGTTGGTGTCTTCAATGTCCTTAAACCCGCCCATTTCTGCCATTGCCATCTTTACTTTTTTTACAAAGGCTGGTACCTTTTTAAAATCACGGGAGGTAAAATTTATTGTTATTGGTTTCAACTGTGGTGGCCCATCTTTTTGTGCCAAAATTTCCACTTCAACCCCGTCAATCCCATCCACTCTTTTTTGCATATCATCGAAGATGGCGTCAGCTTTTCTTCTTATTTTCCAGTCCACCAGCTCTAATTCTATAACCCCAACAGCGTTTTGAGGAATGGAGTCGCTTGTTTCGAAACTACCACTTTTGGCATAGAACACCTTAACTTCCGAACTCATATCAAGAATTCTTTTTTCCACTGATTTTGTTATCTTATCTCTTTCCACTTGTGATAAATCCCCACCCGATTTAATGACTAGCATGGCGTTTTGAGGTTCAATTTTGGGGAAAAACTCCACTCCTGTGCCAAAAATTCCGAAGAAAACATATACTGTGATCAAAACCCCAAAACCGGAAAAAACAAATGTTTTTGGTTTTTTTAGGACTTTTTGAAGCATATTGTAGTATATCTTTGATAACCCACTTAGGTCTTCTATATTCCCCTCTTCAGCTGCTTTCATTGAGTTGATCGTGTTGGCATCAAACTCTTTTGGCTTGCCAAATAATGGGCCTAACGATGGTTGAAAAAATAGTGCAAACAACAAAGAATTTGTAAGTATTATCACAACTGTAATAGGCATATATTTCATGAATTGTCCTATAACTCCAGGCCAAAAAAGCAGCGGTAAGAACACCACAATTTTCACAAGAGTGGAGCTTACTATGGGCCAAAACATTCTATCTGCTGAGTGTATAAAAGCTGTTTGTATTTCCATTCCATCAACAATTTTCCTGTCAGCATATTCACTTACAACAATTGCATCGTCAACTATCATCCCAACAGTCAATATTAAGCTAAATAGAACGACGATATTTAAAGTATAACCAGCGATGCTCATAATTAAAATTCCAACTAGGAAAGATGATGGGATTGAGAGCGCAATCAATAATGCGGATCTTCCTCCAACAGAAAACACAACAACGATGGTCACCAATATAATTGCAAGCAAAATTCCATTTTCCAACTCATCCACCATGTCGATGATTTTTTCTGATTCATCCTGCGCATAAATGATATTAAGGTTATTTGGCAAGAACATTTGCTCTTTTTGGATTATCTCTTTCACAGTTTTGATTGTGGAAATTACGTTGGCCCCAGTTCTTTTACTTACCTCAAGTGCTATAGCAGGTTGGCCGTTAACTCTTGCGATATATTTTGGGTCTTTGTAAGTTTTTTTGATTGTGGCTATATCCTTTAATTTCACTACCTCACCATTATAGGTGAAAACAGGGAAATTATATAAATCATAGACATTTTCTATCGTACTTGGAACTTTTACAGCAAAGGTTCCACCATCGTTTTTTACTTTTCCCACAGCAATGAGGGAATTATTGCTTGCAATTATCTGTGAAAGTTTGTTCAAACTCAAGTTATAAGCATCCAGAGTTTCTGGAGTGACTAAAATTTCAACAATATACTTGCGGTCCCCGCTAATTTCTACGTTTAATACGTCTTGAATGCCTTCAACTTTGTCTTTTAATTTTCGTGCAATGGCAATTAATGTTTCTTCTGGCATGTCTCCAGTAAGTATCACATTGAGGACAGGCATCAAGCTCAGGTTTATTTCCTGAATGATTGGTTTGTTAGTGTCTTTTGGTAGGTTATGCTCAGCGTCATTAACTTTGGCTCTAATATCATTCAAAGCCTTGTTACTGTCAAACCCAGCGTTAAATTTAACTATTATTACACCACTTCCTTCATATGCATATGACTTCAGCTCTTTAACACCAGAGACTGATCGTAAAACCAGTTCCATAGGTTTTAAGAGCAACTTCTGTGAATCTTCAGGCGATATACCTTGATGTATGATGACAATATAAATCATCGGGATCTTCACATCCGGGCTGTCTTCCTTTGGTATTGAAAGGTATGCAAAATAACCCCACACAACCATTATTGCTAAAAACAAAATGGTTGCTCTTTTTTTATGCGTGAATGCCTGAATTATTTTTTCCACAGTAATATATTTTCTTTATTTGTTATTTTTAGGATGAGCGGAAGTTGATTCTATAAGCTCTCTCGTTGGCTCTGTCGCATCTGTAATATGATGCAAAAACTTTCAAATTATTTGTATATTTTTCCATTAAGCAGTTAGTGAAAGAAATTTATCAAAGTCAGAATTATAATTGTCATTGTCAGCAAGTTGTCCTTTTTTAATCATGTGCAAGAGCTCTATTCCTGCAATAGTCCTGGCGGCACTTCTAAAGGATTTGAAACCAAGCATCGGTCTAGTTCGTTTCTTTACAAATCTGTGATCGCCTTCTATCCTATTGTTTAGATATTTGTTATGCCTAATTTCTATTTGGTCTTCTTTAGATAATGGCTTATTGATCGAATTCAAAGCAGAAGTATTAGAGCCACTTTTATCTATATTAACCTTTATAGGCTGGCCACTAGATTTAATTGCTTTCCTGAAAAACGCTTTAGCTGCCCTTTTATCTCTTTTTGCTCTTAGCATAAAATCTATGGTATCCCCGTATTTATCAACTGCTCTATACAAATAGACCCATTTACCTTTAACCTTGATATATGTCTCGTCCATTCTCCAGCTGCCGTTGACTGGCTTTTTTCTTTTTCTGAATCTTCCTTCAAGTATTGGCATAAACTTTACTACCCATCTTTGTAGAGTGGCGTGATCTATGTTGAGTCCTCTCAACCCGCCTATCTCTTCTATCTCTCTGTAACTTAAAGAATATCTTCCTTTCATATACAGCGATACCATAATGATTTCTGCGCCATATTCATGGTTCTTAAAATACTTCATTAATTTTGGGTCTACTTTAAACATTATTACCAGCAACTATTTCTTTCAGAATATCAAAAATTCTTATGTGTTTCAACAGATGCGACAGAACCATTAAATCTAGTGGCCAGCCTATAAAGGTTAATATAGATAAAAGTGGCTCTAATACTTCTGCTTTGAATTCGATCAATAAGCCATTATCTAAAGAAGACCAAATAGAAATTAGGCATAACAAATATCTAAACAATAGGATAGAAGGCGATCACAGATTTGTAAAGAAACGAACTAGACCGATGCTTGGTTTCAAATCCTTTAGAAGTGCCGCCAGGACTATTGCAGGAATAGAGCTCTTGCACATGATTAAAAAAGGACAACTTGCTGACAATGACAATTATAATTTGACTTTGATAAATTTCTTTCACTAACTGCTTAATGGAAAAATATACAAATAATTTGAAAGTTTTTGCATCATATTACAGATGCGACAGAGCCGTCTCGTCCATTCTCCAGCTGCCGTTGACTGGCTTTTTTCTTTTCTCTGAATCTTCCTTCAAGTATTGGCATAAACTTTACTACCCATCTTTGTAGAGTGGCGTGATCTATGTTGAGTCCTCTCAACCCGCCTATCTCTTCTATCTCTCTGTAACTTAAAGAATATCTTCCTTTCATATACAGCGATACCATAATGATTTCTGCGCCATATTCATGGTTCTTAAAATACTTCATTAATTTTGGGTCTACTTTAAACATTATTACCAGCAACTATTTCTTTCAGAATATCAAAAATTCTTATGTGTTTCAACAGATGCGACAGAACCCAATAGTCTGATCATACAGAACCGCTATGCTTTCAACTTATGGACAAAAGTCTTCCGCATAGGGTTCTTCGCGAGTTGGGATTTGTAAAGTTTGTGAGGCTTTTCTTTTCTCAAGATAAGCTAATAATATAAAACCAACAGTCGCTATGACTAAACCAACTGGAATTATCGCAAATGTTTTGCTGAAGCTATCAGCACTATATATAGGGCTGCCAGTCTCGCTAACAGAGACCCCATCCCATAAATGATGAAGCATTTTACCAATTCCTGTATGGAAGAAATAACCAAGCAACATCATGGTCATATTAGATATGGCAGAAATAAAGGTGGCATACTTTTCAAGTGAAAGTGCTATAGATTTTGCCACTATATATATCTGGTATGCGCAAAAGAAACCGATTACTAAAAACACAGTTTTAAGTATAAAAATGTCATTTATTATACCAGCCAACACTATCCCAAAGCATATTGTCATCAATACAGAGCTTGTTATGATTAGGGTATAATAGGCTTTAGTTTTTTCAAAGATATAACCCATAACAATTAATCCTAGTGCCATTCCGATATAAACGAATGATGAGATATAACCGGCTTCTTCATTACTTAATTGGTATACAATTCTTAAGTAAGGGCTGCTCCATGCGTCAGCGAACCCTTCCAAGGGACCTATCATTAAACCGCCTAAAAAGCTTATAACTAACACCGTTTTATTGCTAAATAAATATTTGAAGTCATCTTTAATTGCAATAAGGCTGAACCCTTTCTCTGAACTGGTATTTGGTATAACGAGGTAGCTAAAAACTGCCAACACCAAACCACTTATTACCACATAGTGCAATGTTTCTACCCAACCAAGATAAGCAACAAGATTTGCAAGAGGACCACTGCCAAACACCGCACCAATTAACCCAAACGTCACCATCCACCCAAGCATTCTTGGGAATTTTTCTTCGCTAAAGCATATGCGAAACATCTTGAATGATCCAATCACAGCTCCAGCTGAACCAAAGCCTATTAACAAACGTCCGTATGACGCAACTGCGAAGTTGTCAAGATAAGCAAGAGGTGCGAAGCCAGCAACAGCTAAAAGTATGCATATTGGTATGACTTTTTTTGCATTGAAATGATCAAGCAGAATCCCTAAGGGAATATGCGCCGCCACGTAACCTACGTAGTATATTCCTGCAAAACGCCCAATTTCCCCTGCTCCGACATGATATTTGTCCATAATATTCTGCATCACCACATTCGGGATTATTCTTTCGATGAGTTGGTATGCATAAAACAAAGATAATGCCAACCACGTTGACCATGCCGTTAACAATGATGAGGGGATTTTTGCGTTCATAATTTATTTGTATATAGTGTTGAAACCTAACCGACTGATTGTAGCTATATTTTTCTTTAGTTCAATTATTTTCTTTACTTTTCGTTAATTAATTGGTAGCCATAAGATAAAATTGAAGTTGCAAGAACATGAAGTACTCAAACATTACAGTAGGCAAAAATGCTCCGCATGAAGTGAATGCGATCATAGAAATTTCGATGAATTCTGGCCCTATCAAATACGAGTTCGACAAAGATACTGAAGCACTTGTGGTTGATAGATTCATGAATACCAGTATGCAGTATCCGTGCAACTACGGGTTCATACCACATACATTGTCTGGCGATGGTGATCCTGCTGATATCTTGGTTTACACTAGTTACCCGATTTTGCCTAAGTCCGTGATATCTGTAAGACCAATAGGGGTTTTGCTGACAGAGGATGAAAAAGGGCAAGACGAGAAGATTTTGGCTGTTCCTGGGCACAAGATCGACCCATATTTCTCTAAAATCGAAAATTACACAGATTTACCAGAAGTTTTATTACAGAAAATAGAACATTTCTTTAAAAGATATAAAGATTTAGAGAACGGTAAGTGGGTGAATGTGAACGGCTGGAAAGACGCTCAACACGCTTGCAAAGTAGTTCAAATTGCCATTGACAATTATAAAAACACCTAAGTTATGTCACCATACTGCGTTATTTCTTTTTATAAATTTGTAAACATTGAAGATACTGATGTTCTTAGAGCAAATCTTCTAAACTTCTGCAACCATAATCGAATAAAGGGAACCATACTTCTTGCCGAAGAGGGCTTGAATTCAACTTTGGCTGGAAGTGAAGAGTCAATTCAAAAATTCTGCGCATACTTAAGAAGTTACGATATCTTTTTCGATATTAACTTTAAGAGGAGTACGTCAACAGTCCCCCCTTTTAAAAAGATGAAGGTGAAAATTAAAAAAGAAATAGTCACATTTGGAGTTGAAAGCTTGGATATATCACAAAGAGGAGAATATTTAGACTCTAAAACATGGGATGAGGTAATAAAACAAGATGACACCATTTTAATTGATACACGCAATTATTACGAATACGCAATGGGCACGTTTAAAGGGGCAATCAATCCACGTATTCACAATTTTACGGAGTTGGTAAAGTGGCTTAATACACATCTTACTGAGCGTGACAAAAAAAAGAAAATTGCAATGTTCTGCACTGGAGGCATCAGATGCGAAAAATCCACAGCCTACTTGAAACAACATGGGTTTGAAAATGTCTATCATTTAAAAGATGGAATTATCAAATACATAGAAGATAACAGGGGTAATCCAGCGTCCTCTTGGAATGGTGAGTGTTTTATTTTTGATGATAGGGTTACCTACTAAAATCAATGGTCATTACTTCCTAAATTAAAAGTAAGAATTTTGCCTTTTAGTAGCTGCTAATTGATAAATTTATATTGAAAGTAAGCTATAATTAACCTATTATCTAACCTGAAATTAATTATATGTTAGTTAACACTTAATGGAGTTGGCCAATTGGGTTTATTGCAGGATTTTTGGAAATAAAGTCGCTGTGGATGAATATGGGAATGTTTTTTATGAATCTAAAAAAGCCTCGAGATATTTCGGACGACCAATGAGATGGGTTTATTATAATGGGATAGTCGAGCCTACTAAAATTGCTCCCAAGTGGCATGCTTGGTTACACCACCAAAGCAACATAATTCCGTCAGATAAAGATGGTATTTATTCAAAAGAGAATGACAGAAAAGTTAATTTAACTGGGACAAAATTTGCTTATTATCCACCTGGACATTTTTTAGCAAAATTTTCCAAACCAGTGTCAACAGGCGACTATCATGCATGGCGCCCGCCAGAATAAAATTTAAATTATTTAAACTATTTTATTATGAAGAATATTTTTGAGACAATAGTAGGGTTTTTGGTGCTGTTTATCGCCGGAATGTTTACCTATTTTGCTTATCAAAGTAGTGGTGAAAAGCTAGACGTAAACAGTCAATATGCACTTACAGCAAGCTTTGATAACATAGATGGCATAAAAGTAGGTAGCGAGGTAAAAATCAGCGGCATTACTGTCGGGAAAGTTATATACCAGGAGCTTGATTACGATACATATTCTGCAATTATCAAGATAACTTTAGATAAAAAAATAAGAATCCCAGAAGATAGTTCGGCACAAATTATGAGCTCAAGTTTAATAGGAGACAAATATGTCTTAATTGTCCCCGGAACAGAAGAGAAAATGCTACAAGATGGTGAAACAATCGAGTTTACTCAGTCGTCAATGAATATAGAAGGGGTTATCAGCAAATTTTTGTTTGGATTAAAAGAAGGGGGGGGATCAAATAATAATGAAAACGAAAATGAAGATGATAATGTAAATAAGAGCAATGATAAAGCAAACGAGCAAAATTATATATTTAATGACTCAGGAACAGAAAATTCTATCAGTTAACTTGATAAAATTTCTGTACAAAATTAAGCCTATGTGTGCATCAAGTATAATGCGCATTTTTTTTCGCTATTTCCCTGCCATTTCCAATATGTTTGCAATTGTTACATGTACCCTAGTGATTTTTTTCTACGTTATGGGTACATGGACAGCGTCTGCCGAGACTTTTCAAAGCTCACAGCCGGTCACGTCTTCTTCACCTTTCAGTGCTTTGGATAATAACTTATTACCCTCTGATAAAGATGATCTCCTAATAATAAAACAACCATTGAACTCTACAGAGATGGAAGAACTCAACAATGCAGTGATACGTTTACTTAATCATGGGACAGGTATAAGTATAGAACGCAAGATAAAAATAGGGGCTGATTACCAGCATTTAGATGGATTTTCTATTTCTCTTAACAAATGTAAAAAGGAGATGGGATCTGGGCTGAATCCGGTCAGTATGGCATCAATATCCGTTAAAAATAAGGGGGAAGTTGTTTTTGATGGTTGGATTTATTCCAAAAATTCTTCTATCTCCTTACCTAAAATAGATGATTACTTTATATACTTAACTGAATGCCAGAAATAGTATACTCTGATAACTTCAAAAATTGGAAACGTGGCGTAATGAATGCCCAGGCTGCGAGTGGTCCAACTTTAGCGTGAGCCACGCATCCTGTTTCTCTCTGCAAAGCTAGCGTTTAAATCATGCTTTGCAATTTTACCTTCTCGCACAACCTTAAGGGCATCATCGTCGATAAACTCCACGATGGTGGATGGTATAAGATTGTTGCTTTGGTGTTTAATCTCATCCTCTTTGACCACACCGTATACTTTATCTGCAAATTCTTCTAATATACCTTTTGCCGAAATAATGTTGGGCTTTGAGGAGAAATTAGCGCTCGTTGCAACAATTGGTTTATTAAGGCTTGTGCAGATTTTTTGGATAAGCTCATTATCCGGTATACGTATGGCTAATTTATCGTTATTGGTTAAATTAGCAGATACGTCACTGTTTTCGATTTTTGTCGCAATAATTGTAAGGGGTCCCGGCCAAAATTCTGCTGCAAATAGCGATTGCTTTGCAGAGAGCTGCACATAATCCATAGCCATTGTCATATCCGATATAAAGATGGGCAGGGGTTTATTGACATCCCTTTTTTTTATGGAGTAAATACGTTCCACTGCTTGTGCATTGGTTGCATCACAAGAAATAGCATAAACTGTATCCGTAGGAAGGCATAAGACTTGGCCAGCCTTGAATGCATCAACGATTTTTTCTAGATCACTCTTATCAAATATTATGGGCATTTTATTTATGTAGGATGGATAGGTAGAATTGATTAATTTTCTGTATATCTAGCCACATAACCTTTTTTTGAGAAGGTTGTCGTAAAAGATAAGAAGGGTGGAAAATCACAAATGTATCTATGGGCGTGCTTAAATAAACATTCTTGTATTTGAAAGTTTGATTTCTTAGAAGATTCATCGGAGTTTTCGCATCTAATAATGATTCCACAGCAGTACTACCAACAAGAATGATGATTTTTGGGTTAACAAGAGAAACATGTTTCTCCACAAAAGGTCTGCAGATTTTAATCTCTTCTGAAGTGGGCCTGCGATTAGCAGGGGGCCGCCAAAAAATCGTGTTGGTAATATAGCACTTGCTCCTGTCTATGTTTATTGCAGCTAAAATATTGTCAAGTAATTTACCACTTTGCCCGCAAAATGGAATGCCGTATATATCCTCATTGGCTCCAGGCGCTTCTCCTATTAACATAATATCTGACTTTGGATTGCCATCGGCAAATACTGTGTTGGTTGCCCCTTTTTTTATGTCTAACCCCTCGTATTGTCTTACAGCCTCTCTTAATTCATCGATTGAATTGCAGTTATCGGCTAATTGGCTTGTAGTTGGGTTTAATGTTGGTGTTTTAGTTGTTTCGGCCTCTTTATGGATATTGCTTTCCTCTTTACCCAGTTGCTCCTTAGCAGCTGCAAATCCTGCAGGGAACATAGTGTCTGATGATATTTTGCTGTTAGGTGTTTGATGCATAAAACAATCTACACCAGATTCTATATACCACTCTAGTAAATTTTTTTTATAAGCATCCACGTGTTTTTAGGTCCTTTATGTTTAAACGATACTTCCGTGGCAATGTTTATATTTCTTTTTCGAACCACATGGGCATGGTTCATTCCTTGATATTTTTCCAAAAAATTCTTGGTTACTTTGGGTTTTACCGGAAGCATCAGATAAATTACTGCTCAGCATAGACTCTATTTCATTTTTATTCTCAATGGTGTTTTGCATTACTTCTGAGTCGTCTAAAGGAGGTAGGGCATGGGAAATTTGCATTTTTACTGCTGTACTGATTATGCTTTCGTCCAGCTCAAAGAACATATTTTCAAATAGTTTAAATGCCTCAAATTTATATTCATTTAATGGATCCTTTTGTCCATAAGCTCTCAGACTTATGCCAGTTTTCAATCTGTCCAACTCATGCAGATGTTCTTTCCAAAATTGGTCCAAGGTCATCAGAAAAACCCTTTTTAATGCCTCATTGAAGAGCTCATCTCCACATTCATTTTTCTTAACCTCAAGTGTTTTTGTAGTCAGCAGGTCTAATTCTGAAGCGACTTCTTCTTTCGTGGTTTTGTTCTCAAAGCTGAATGGGATGTTATAAATCCTATGTATCTCATGCAACATTTCCTTTTTCTGCCATTCTTCTTGGTATGACTTGTCTTGGATAAACTGATCAACCAAGCTTTGGTTTAAAGTTAACACTTTTTCTTTTAAGATGTCATCAAACCTGGTTTCTTTCATGATACTTAGCCTTTGCTTGTACACAACTTTTCTTTGCTCGTTCATCACATCATCAAACTTAAGGAGATTTTTCCTAATTTCATAGTTCCTGGCCTCAACCTTGTGCTGAGCCTTCTCCAAAGATTTATTGATCCACGGATGTTCAATCGCTTCGTCATCTTTCAAGCCTAACTTACCTAAAAAGTTCCCTATTTTTATTGAGCCAAAAATCCTCATCAAATCGTCTTCCAGCGACAGAAAGAATTTGGTTCTACCATTGTCCCCCTGTCTCCCAGACCTACCCCTTAGTTGATTGTCTATCCTTCTGGATTCGTGTCTTTCTGTTCCTATTACAAACAATCCCCCGGCCCTTAAAACAGATTCCTTGTCATTACTAACTTGTTCTTTAATCTTCTCAATTTCTTTCTGCGTGATACCCTCACCCATTTTCTTGATTAGCACTTCCTCATTACCACCTAATTTTATGTCCGTACCGCGTCCAGCCATGTTGGTTGCGATTGTCACCGCACCAACTTGCCCAGCTTGAGCAATAATTTCTGCCTCAGCTTGATGATATTTAGCATTCAGCACGTTATGTTTTATACCTTCTTTTTTCAGTAGTTTAGAAATCAGTTCAGATTTTTCAATACTAATGGTCCCTATCAAAATAGGTTGCTTATTTGCATGTGCAGTTTTAATTTCCTGAATGATTGCGTTATATTTTGCTGCTTCAGTTTTATAAATAACATCGTGTTCATCAATTCTTTTAACGGGAATATTAGTTGGAATTGGGATGACCTCAAGTTTATAAATACTTAGAAATTCTCCAGCTTCTGTGATTGCAGTACCTGTCATACCTGCTAATTTTGGATACATTCTGAAGTAATTCTGAAACGTAATGGAAGCTAAAGTTTGAGTCTCCTCTTGAATCTTTACCTTCTCTTTTGCTTCAATTGCTTGATGCAACCCTTCCGAATATCTTCTTCCATCCATAATCCTACCAGTAAACTCATCAATGATAAGTACTTTGCCGCCTTTAACAATGTAATCTGTATCTAATTTGAAAATTTTATGGGCTTTGATTGCTTGATTCAAATGGTGCACAATGCTCATATTCTCTATGTCGTAAAGGCTGCTATCACTTTTTATCAGTTGTCTTTGCTTAATTAGACTTTCCATATGCTCACTGCCTTGATCGGTCAACACCACAGTTTTGCTTTTTTCATCCAATTCATAGTCTTCTTCTCTCAACAAAGGCATAATATCGTTTATTTTGATATATACCTCAGAGCTATCAGTTGAGGAGCCAGAGATAATTAGTGGAGTTCTTGCTTCATCGATCAAAATGCTGTCCACTTCGTCTATAATTGCAAAATGGAAATCTCTTTGAACTAGTGCATCGAGATTATGTTTAAGGTTATCGCGTAAGTAGTCAAAACCAAATTCGTTGTTTGTTCCATAGATGATATCACATGCATAAACTTGTTTCCTCTCTTGCTCCGGAGTGGAATTGGTTAAACAACCAACGCTTAACCCATGAAATTTAAAGATTTTCCCCATCCACTCAGAGTCTCTTTTTGCAAGATAGTCATTGACAGTTACAACATGAACTCCATTGCCTGATAAAGAGTTCAAATATGCGGGAAGTGATGATACAAGAGTCTTTCCTTCTCCGGTCTTCATCTCAGCGATCATGCCATAATGAAGTACCAAACCCCCTAAAATCTGGACATCGTAATGACGTTCGTTCAACACTCTTTTGGCAGTCTCCCTAACAACTGCGAATGCTTCTGTCAAAATTTGATCAAAAGTTTCTCCACCTTTTAATCTCTCTTTGAACTCTTGTGTCTTCGCTTTTAATTCCGCATCAGAGAGCGTTTGTATATTTTTCTCTAGATTGTTGATTTTTCTGACTATTGGCATTAGTGACCTCAGTATTTTATCACTTCTGCTGCCAAAGATTTTTTTCGCGATATATTTTAACATTTTATATATAAATTTTAAGGTGTGTGCATTTTATCAGAATGGGTAAGCATCTCTAAAATTTCAAAAGATTGCAAACTTTAGCATTTTCAACACATTTTGCATCCCCGTTTGTCATTCGCAGATTCAGCTTCTAAAATATGTCGAGCATGATAGCATATTTCTCTCAAATTAAAAATATAAAATACAGTAATTCCCGGAGGATTTTTTTGAAATAGCAAGTGCCCCATTCCATCATTGGCATACCCCTCTGGGAATTAATGTCTAAAATGTGTTATTCGCATGGTAGAATAACTATACATGGGGAGTGTTTTAAAAGGGATAGGAAAGAAGAAAAGAATGTGATATAAGGAGAGGGAAGGAAAAAAGAAAGGGAAAAATGGAGAAAATAGAATGTAAATATTGCAAAGGGAAAGAGGTATCAAAAAATGGATATGCAAGGAAAAAGCAGAGATACAAATGTAAGAGTTGTAATAAAAACTTTACAGAAGGAGATGGTAGGAAGAATTGGAAATATGGTAATAAAGAGAGGAGCATGGTGATAAAGATGTATCTAAATAACTGCGGAATTAGGAGGATAGCTCACATATTAAATATCCCGTTAAGTACAGTATTTTATTGGATCAAACAAGCAGGGAAAGTAGTAGATGAGATGGTGACGAATCAAAAGATAGAGGGAGATAAGAAGCGTATAGAGATATTAGAGATGGATGAGCTATATACATACGTCAAAAAAAAGAGAATAAAACAAGAATATGGACTGCTGTCGATAGGGACAGATTCAAAACTGTTGCGTTTAAAGTAGGTTCAGGTGATAAAGAAAATTACGTAGATTTAGCTCGTGAGCTAGGAGAAAAATACCAAATTCGTTATATGTGTACAGATGGGTATGAGGTCTATTGTCATTATAAAATTGCTCAAATACATCTGCAGACAAAGTCTGAAACTTGTTTGGTTGAGAGCTTCAATTCCTCCTTAAGGGATATGCTTGCTAGATTAAATCGCAAGACTAAACGCTTTAGCAAGTGTTCTGAAATGCTAAGATTATCCCTTGTTTTATTTTTTAACAAAGCTTTAGCTCTTTCTATCTATTTATGAACACTCCCTATACATGCACTTTATTTTGGTTGACTTTTTTTACATAAACAGCTACACATGGTTTTATCCTTAACTAAGTGTAAATATAAATGCTAGCTATAATAGAGACAGGTGGTAAACAATACCATGTAAAAACTGGAGATATAATCAAGGCTGAAAAGCTTGAAGCCAAACATGGTGATATGGTTAGTTTTGATAAAGTCCTAGCTCTTTATCATGCTGAAGGCGGAGCTTCAGTGGTGTTGGGAGAGCCATACGTTAAGTCTGCAGTGGTGAAGGCTGAGGTATTAGAACAGATGAAGGATAAAAAAGTGATTGTGTTTAAGAAAAAAAGAAGACACAATTACAGACGTAAAAATGGTCACAGACAAAATCTTACAGTATTAAGAATAACAGCAATAGAGGATAAATAAAATGGCAACGAAAAAAGCTGGTGGTAGTTCGAAAAATGGCAGAGATTCGCATAGCAAAAGACTTGGTTTTAAGAAGTTTGGCGGTGAATCTGTAATAGCGGGTAATATAATTGTGCGTCAACGTGGCACAAGATTCCACCCAGGTTCTAACGTGGGGCTTGGAAAGGATCATACACTTTTTGCCATGGCGGAGGGCAAAGTATCTTTCTCTTCTGACAAAAGAAATCGTACGATCGTTTCTGTAGTATAGGTTGAGTCTACGTTTCTTTTAGTATTAAGCAAATGGGTCTGTAGCTCAGGTGGTTAGAGTGCACGCCTGATAAGCGTGAGGTCGGAGGTTCGAGTCCTCCCAGACCCACCATTCATTCGTAAATTGATAAGGGGGGTGAGTAGCGAGCGTGAGGAGTATATTAAAAAGACGCAGAGTATACAAAACAATACTGATCATAATAGCTATCTGTCTGGTGAGCGGATGTGCTAAAAAGTCCGCAGTTGATGAGTTGTCAGAGAAAGGCTTTTTTCAGTGGGAGTGTTTTAAAAGGGATAGGAAAGAAGAAAAGAATGTGATATAAGGAGAGGGAAGGAAAAAAGAAAGGGAAAAATGGAGAAAATAGAATGTAAATATTGCAAAGGGAAAGAGGTATCAAAAAATGGATATGCAAGGAAAAAGCAGAGATACAAATGTAAGAGTTGTAATAAAAACTTTACAGAAGGAGATGGTAGGAAGAATTGGAAATATGGTAATAAAGAGAGGAGCATGGTGATAAAGATGTATCTAAATAACTGCGGAATTAGGAGGATAGCTCACATATTAAATATCCCGTTAAGTACAGTATTTTAGGCTCTGTCGCATCTGTAATATGATGCAAAAACTTTCAAATTATTTGTATATTTTTCCATTAAGCAGTTAGTGAAAGAAATTTATCAAAGTCAGAATTATAATTGTCATTGTCAGCAAGTTGTCCTTTTTTAATCATGTGCAAGAGCTCTATTCCTGCAATAGTCCTGGCGGCACTTCTAAAGGATTTGAAACCAAGCATCGGTCTAGTTCGTTTCTTTACAAATCTGTGATCGCCTTCTATCCTATTGTTTAGATATTTGTTATGCCTAATTTCTATTTGGTCTTCTTTAGATAATGGCTTATTGATCGAATTCAAAGCAGAAGTATTAGAGCCACTTTTATCTATATTAACCTTTATAGGCTGGCCACTAGATTTAATTGCTTTCCTGAAAAACGCTTTAGCTGCCCTTTTATCTCTTTTTGCTCTTAGCATAAAATCTATGGTATCCCCGTATTTATCAACTGCTCTATACAAATAGACCCATTTACCTTTAACCTTGATATATGTCTCGTCCATTCTCCAGCTGCCGTTGACTGGCTTTTTTCTTTTTCTGAATCTTCCTTCAAGTATTGGCATAAACTTTACTACCCATCTTTGTAGAGTGGCGTGATCTATGTTGAGTCCTCTCAACCCGCCTATCTCTTCTATCTCTCTGTAACTTAAAGAATATCTTCCTTTCATATACAGCGATACCATAATGATTTCTGCGCCATATTCATGGTTCTTAGATAATGTCGTCATGAGATTTTAAGCCAAAGAGATAAGCATCTAATCTGAATTGCGGCAAGAAAAGAAGCTGAATTTTTAGCATATCTGGTTGCAATTCCCCTCCATCTTTTAAGATGAAGAAAGGTGTTTTCTACAATATGCCTTATTTTGTATAAATCTTTATCGTATTTTCTCTGGGTGATTCTGTTCTTTTTAGGAGGAATAACAACTCTCATGCCCAATTCTTGGGCATGGTCAATTATGTAATTAGCATCGTACCCTCTGTCGGCTAGTAAGTACTCAGCTTTCATCTCTTCAATAAGATTAACAGCCTGCTTGCAATCAGCTTCTGAGCCTTTTGTGATAATAACTTTGAGTGGCATACCATGTGAATCCAAGGCAAGGTGAATCTTTGTATTGAGCCCCCTTTTGTACGACTCATATCTTGATTGCCGCCTTTTGCACCTGAAGCATGTGGATGCACTTTACTATGACTTGCGTCTATCATTAACCATTCCATATCAGGTTCTTTCACAAATATCTCCAATAAAGCCTCCCATATCCTTTTGTCTCTCCATCTGCAAAATCTTTTATGTGTATTTTTCCATCCTCCATATTCTGAAGGCAAATCTCTCCAGGGAGAACCTGTTCTTAATATCCAAAATACTGCGTTAATGAATCTTCTGTTATTATGTGCCAAACCTCCCCACGTACCTTCCCTTCCTGGTAAATGATCCTTTATCAAATCCCACATATTATCTGTTATATCATGCCTATGTAGCCCTAAATCCATTTTTACTCCTGATTTATCTTTTCTTTCATATTATACCACAAATCTCATGACGACACTATCTAAAATACTTCATTAATTTTGGGTCTACTTTAAACATTATTACCAGCAACTATTTCTTTCAGAATATCAAAAATTCTTATGTGTTTCAACAGATGCGACAGAACCCCAAATAGAAATTAGGCATAACAAATATCTAAACAATAGGATAGAAGGCGATCACAGATTTGTAAAGAAACGAACTAGACCGATGCTTGGTTTCAAATCCTTTAGAAGTGCCGCCAGGACTATTGCAGGAATAGAGCTCTTGCACATGATTAAAAAAGGACAACTTGCTGACAATGACAATTATAATTCTGACTTTGATAAATTTTTGGGAGTGTTGCCATAAGATAGATAAGATGCTAAAATGAATATAGCGAGCAACAAAGAAAATAGAGATATGAATACAGAGTGTAAAAAATGCAGTAGCAGTAAATACGTTAAGAATGGTAATATTAGGGGTATGCAAAGGTATAAATGCAAAGAGTGTGGATGTAATTTTACAAGCACTAAATTAAGAGGCTGTTCGCCAGAGATGAAGGCTCTGGCAGTGTTATTGTACAGCATGGAAAAAAGTAGCTTTAGATGGCTAGGGAAATTATTTAAAGTAGCTCATACTAGCGTATATAAGTGGATAATACTGTATGCTAAAAAGATACCAAGACCAACAGTGCCGGAAGAATTGAGAGAAGTTGAAATAGATGAGATGTGGCATTTTGTAGATTCAAAAAAAAACAAATTATGGATATGGAAAGCCTATAGTAGGGAGCTCAAGAGAGTTGTTGCCTGGGTGGTTGGTAAGCGTAACGTTACAACCTTTAGAAAATTGTGGAAAATCATAAGTAGAGATAATTGCACTTATTACACAGACGATTGGTCTGTTTATTCAGAGGTTATACCTCGCCATCAACATGTTGTTGGCAAACAACATACACTCTCAATTGAGTCCAATAACTCAAACACAAGGCACAGAATTGCAAGAATGACCAGAAAAACAAAGGTAGTTTCAAAATCTGAAGAAGTTGTCGATCTTACGATTAAGCTCTGGCTACATTTTGAGGGAGTGTTGCAAGATGGAATAAAGAAAGGTATAGTGGAGTGGATTACAGAATAAAGAAGAGAAAAATGTCATCAGCGCATCAAATAATAATGGTATGTTTGGATCAATTGGTTGGTAGTGAGCATCAATATCGCAAATTTAAGGAGCTGTTTAATTTTGGGGCAGTAGAGCAAGAGCTGAAGGGAATTGAATCTCCTGCTAATTATAAGGGATATGGTGTTTTACGTTTATTTAAATGCTTGTTGTTACAGTTTATGGAAGATTTGTCAGATCGTGAACTAGAAAGATATTTGAGTGACAGTGTTGCAGCCAAGTGGTTTTGTGATTTTGATTTAACCGAAGCCACACCTGATTATAGCGTTTTTAGTAGAATCCGCTCAAAGATAGGAACAAATTTGTTATCAAAAATCTTTGCCATTTTTAGAGATCAACTAAAATCTCAAGGATATATGAGCGAGGTATTTACTTTTGTTGATGCAAGTCACTTGATCTCCAAAGCTAATTTATGGGAAGAGCGGGATGAAGCCAGAAAACAAAAATATGAAAAACTTAACAACGAAGTCTTGCCTAAAGTCGCACATGATAAACAAGCCAAAATAGGGTGCAAGGGTGGTAGTAAATTTTGGTATGGCTATAAGAAAAACATGTAAGCGTAGATATTCAATCCGGAATGATCAACAAGGTTGCTATAACGCCTGCTAATGTTACCGATGCAAAGGGAGTTGCGCATGTTTTACCAAATAGTGGAGCAGTTTATGCTGACAAAGGGTATTGTGTTGCACCAGCAAAGAATGCAGCTAAAAGCAGAGGTATTCATTTTTGCGCCATCAAGAAAAACAATATGAAGCAAAAGAATTTTGACCTTGATCGATACTATACTTCCATAAGGGCTCCGTTTGAGAGGGTGTTTTCTCAAGATAATAAACGATTGCGATACATAGGAATTGCCAAAAATCAGTTTGCTGAATTTATGAATGCTATCTGCTTTAATTTAAAACGTTTAACGGTTCTTACTGCCTAAGCTCATAAAATCACGCTTCGCAGAATCAATAAAAAGCTAAAAATTACCATATCCCACCTCAAAGAAATCTTTTGAATTCTTGGGGAAACCAGTTTTTTGTTAATTTTTTTAGACCATGGTCCAAACTTCCTTAAATCAAACCATC
The DNA here is from genome assembly GCF_034359465.1 of Candidatus Bandiella woodruffii. Taxonomy (NCBI): domain Bacteria; kingdom Pseudomonadati; phylum Pseudomonadota; class Alphaproteobacteria; order Rickettsiales; family Candidatus Midichloriaceae; genus Candidatus Bandiella; species Candidatus Bandiella euplotis. Next base: position 803,916 of record NZ_CP110820.1, read on the forward strand.
ACATTTATCCTTATTTTATCTTTCAACGCTCCCTTTGAGGATAACAATAATTTCCTAAGTGAGCAGGGCAATTTTATATCTATCTTTGGCTAACACTCTGAAATACTTATATATCTCTCCGACAAATTAAACGTCAGCAAGAATGAGGGCGGCAATTTTTGAAGTTAGTGCAACTTTTGCGGAGGATATTTGCACCAAAAACGCAATTCGCTACATAAGTGTGTGATGGCGGGGATGACGAGACTCGAACTCGCGACCTCCGACGTGACAGGCCGGCGCTCTAACCAACTGAGCTACATCCCCTAAAGTGCGGGAAACACATGGTGGGCGATGACAGGGTCGAACTGCCGACCTCCTCGGTGTAAACGAGATGCTCTACCAACTGAGCTAATCGCCCCCTAAAATTAATATACCATAACTAACGGCATATAACTTAAAAATCAAGTAAAAAAATAAAATAAGAAACAAATATTTATCATGAGCAATTCGCATCGCTTCCTTATACAAAACAGGTGGCTGATTAAATTTTTTCTAACCCAACAAAATAAGATGAATTTTACTTCATCTCCTGCTATACGTTTGAAATATACAATCTTACCTTTCAAAGATTGGATTGCATATCTGTGGAGTGAAAATGTGTGCTTTTATATGCAAAGAGCAAATGCTTTTAGAATAAAATGTATGCGTTAATCTTGGTAGAACTTTTAATTTATAAACAAATATGAAATATAAAATTGCAGTTGTGGGAGCAACGGGAAATGTTGGCAGAGAGATATTGAGAACTCTTGCGGAATCTTCCATCCCCATTAGGGAAGTGATGGCATTTGCATCCGAACGTTCGGTTGGTAAAGAAGTTAGCTATGGCAATTATGATATAGAAGTTAAGCCATTTAAGGGGTTTAGCTTTGATGGCGTAGATATTGCATTCTTTGCAACTGATTCTGACATATCAAAAGAATATGTGCCTCTTGCCAGCAAGAAAGCAAAGTTTGTTGTGGATCTTTCTTCATATTTCAGAATGCATAAAGATATCCCACTTATTGTGCCTGAAGTAAACCCGGAAGCTTTGGAATTAGCAAAAAAAAGTAAAATTATATCAACACCAAACTGCATAGTCATACCATTAGTAATGGCTTTAAAAAAACTTGATGATTACGCAGAAGTTTCAAGAGTGGTTGTTTCCACATATCAATCAGTTTCAGGTGCTGGGAAAAAAGCCATGGAGAATTTATACTCGCAGACAAAAAGCAAAATATTTGACGTATTTGCAGAGCCAGGAGCACAGGAAACAATAGCCTTTAACATAATCCCTAGAATTGACGATTTAACCCAGAATGGTTACACAAAAGAAGAGATTAAGGTAATTGTTGAAACGCAAAAAATCTTGTCTAACGATATAGAAATAAGCCCAACATGCGTTAGAATACCTGTGTTTGTAGGGCATAGCATCTCTGCAAACGTTGAATTTGTTAAAAATATCTCTGCCGAAACGGCATACGACATATTAAGCAATGCAGAAGGGATAACCACCGACAAAGAGCACCATTTGCCTTACTTTACTCCCCTTGACTGCGTTGGAAAAAAAGACGTTTTAGTGTCACGAATTAGACAAGACACGGCAAAAAATATTTTGAATTTATGGATAGTATCTGATAACCTGAGAAAAGGTGCTGCGTTGAACGCTGTACAGGCCGCAGAAAAATATATAGAACAATACCTATGATTAAAGTACCACTGGCGTTTTGCATCCAACTGTGTATGTTCTTCAGCGTTCTAAACACAGTTGCTGCTGAGACGACAGAGGATGTTTTAGAAAAATTTAGAGTTACACGAGAGAGCATCAAAGCTGAGCAGAAAACTTTAGAAACCTCAGGGAATCCACAAAGACGCTCATTAACAAGAGGGGATGTTGAACAATTCATCGCAGAAAAAAGAAAACTGAATCAGACGATTGATTTAACCGGGGCTCTAGGCACAAACTTAAGTGGACTTGATCTGTCCGGGATTGATTTTTCTGATGCGATAATGCACAGAGTAGACTTAACAAAGTCTAAATTAGATGGATGTAAGTTTGTCAACACATTCATAGAAAAGGCTATATTTGTAGAAACATCTTTAAAGGGCGCAAAATTTGTGAATTGCGAAATAGGCGGAGCGGATTTTACAAAAGCAGATTTACAAGACAGCTACTTCGAGAATGATTTCTCAGAGAATGCTATATTTAACTCCACTAATCTTTCAAACAGCACAATAATAAGCTCAGATTACACAAATTCTTTTTTTGATAAAACAAATTTTACGAAATCAAGAATCACCAATTCTAAATTTAAATCCTCCATCTTCAGTAATTTAAAGAACTCTAATGTATACTGGGAATCAAGTAATTTTGCCCATAGTCAATTTATCAACACGACTTTTAACAACAGTGTATTAAAAGCCATTTATTGTGGGCATTGCAAAATTGATTCCGCCAACTTTAATGACTCTGTGGTATTCGCTTGTAATTTTCAACAAGCAAAAATGGCGAACCTAGCAATGGATAACGTCCAGGCGGAGGCCATGAACTTTAGTAACGTCACAGCAAATTCGATTAGCTTTACAAACAGTGACCTTAAGTTTGCACTTTTTGCAGAGAGCATGATACAAAACGCAAAATTTATACTATGCGGCTTGGTTAAAGCTAATTTCAGCAAAAGTACAATAAAAAAGGGCAATTTTAGTTCAGTCAACCTGAAAAATTCTAATTTTTATAACACCATGCTGAGTGATGTGCAGATAAATAATGCGTATTTATTCGCTATAAATTTTGCTAAGAGTACACTGGATGGAGTCCAAATTAATTGGAGCAATCTCAAGGCTGCTAACTTTACGAAAAGTGATGCTAAAAGCATTAAGGTAAATAATAGTTTAATGGACTCAGAATTACCTAGCAATTAACATGAATAAAATAAAAATAGGATCAATTTTAAAAAAATTCTGTCTTTACGGTACGGCCTTAGTTGTCTGCATGTTGAGTTACTTTAGTTTTTTTGGTCCTAAAAACTTGGCCGTTGTGGATGCAATTGTAAAAAACCTAATAGAGATAAATATAGCAAATTTAGAGATAGAGGATATCAAAACTGGGGTTTTATTAGATTGGAAAGACAGAAGTTTGCTACTAAGCATCGAAGAATGCCGTCTTAACTATAACAAAAAAACATCCCTCACTCTACCAGACTTTAAATTAAAGCTAAACCTTCTAAGCCTGGTACTCAACAAACCTGGTCAAATATTGAAAGGAGTTGTACTTAATGAACAGAAAATGGAAATAGTGTACCATAAAGAAAATCAGGGAAAGCATGCAACTCAAGAAAAAATACCGATTACGAATGTTCTCACATTTGTTGAAAAATACAAAGAAGAGCTAAAAAACTCCGCATATAGAACTGACGACTTTGTGATTGGCATTCATAACAACGGCGGAACTGAGCTGGATGTGGTTTTGCAAAACTTTGAAATAAATTTTGGTGACTTCAGTACCAATCTGAATGCGAACATCAAGACAACAATTAAAATTGGTAATGTGTCGACTCAAGCAGAATTTTTAATCAAAGACAACTCAAAGAATGCTCTTAATGTTGATGGGATACTAACAAACACCCCCCTAACATCAAACGGCAAGGGATTCGAAATTTTAGGCACCACTTTGCAAACAAATTTTCAACTTAGTATTAGCACAAAAATTGATTTCTTAAACGCTTTTGATAAAATCAGCTTCCAATTCCTGCAGAAAGGAGGTGGCTACATTCATAACGATACGTACCTCAACAATGGGCTCAAAATAAATCATCTGGAATTAAAGGGGGAAGTTTTGGATAATGCTAAAGAGTTGCGTATATCAGAGATTGATGCGAGGATAGAAGATAATATCATAATTTCTGGAAATGCAAAGTATGCCCAAAAAAACTTTTCCAGTGCTTTTTATATTGAGAATTTATCTGCAGCACAATTATTTAAAAAATGGCAAAAAAAACTCTACTCTGAAGCGTATCAATGGCTGGTGCAGCATATATTATCTGGGGAAGTTTCAAAACTGGAAATCGCAAAACAACATAATGAGGCCGGCACATCCTCTATAGGCACTAAGATTTCCTTTAAAAACGTTGACATGAAATATCTTAGCACTGCCCCAAATTTATACTTAAAAGAAGGAGAAGTGAGAATTTTGTCAAACACTCTAAGCGTTCATAGTACTGACGCCGCAATGTCTAATAGTCAAATCAACCAGATCAATGCAACTATAGAAGACCTAACCGAAGAGCAAATAGCAATGAGATTTAGTGCCAACATTTATGGAGATATAACAGATCAAATCAATATAGCAAACAGTCACTATGCAATCGGCTTATTACCAAATATCAAAGGCAAAGCCAACAGTAAAATAGACTTTATCGTCCCTTTCTATAAAACACCAACATTTGAAGATATTGAGCTTAACCTTCAATCCCAATTATCACAAGTTGCTATATCTGACATATTCTACGGGTATGACATAAACCAAGGGGTGTTTAAAACGAAATTGCTTGGGCAAAATCTATATGTTGAGGGACAAGGTAATATTAACGGATACCTTAACACTAAAATTAATGGTGAATTCTCTATTAAAGATCGAAATAGTTTTAACATCAATCTGTCTTCAAAAACCTCGCTAGAGAATTTTCAAAAGGCTGGCGTCCCATTCTCTCAATTCTTTGGTGATAAAATAAAAGTGAAAGGTGTTATAAACGGTCATAACAACGTTGTGGAATCAGAGTTTACAGCAGATTTACACAATACTTCTGTTAATTTACAATCCATTGGTATTGAGAAGAAAGTGAAAATGCCAGGAAAAATACAAGTCAAACTATACAACGAAGGGCTGGGAGAAACTAAAATTTTAAAATGCACATGCAGTATCCCAGGACAAAATTTTTCAGGTATAGGGCAAATAAATCACAAACTCAATGAGCTAACACACTTTAAAGGAACCCTGTCTCAGAAAAATAGTAAGGGGTTAACTTTTCAATACGATAAGAATGTTAGCTTAAGAAAATTTGTGTTGGATGGCGTTGAAATAGACCTTAGCAGCATTAATATTGTTGATATACCTACATTCTTCAATTTAAGTAAGGAAAAAGAGAAAGAAAAATCCCCCTTATCCTTCTCTGCTAAAGTAGATAGAGTAAAACTAAAAAATGATATATTGCTAACAAACTCTATTATCCAAGCCAATAATTTAAAAAACAAAAAGTTTGAGATGGTAACTTCATTAGCCGAAGATAAGAAAATTAGAATTTATTATAACTATCCCGTATTATCTATTACGTCTCCTGATGCTGGAGCTGTTTTTAAAGGCTTAGGGATTACAGATAAGATAAATTCTGGCACGCTAGAAATCAAGGGGCAATTTAAAAGCCCGTCACATTTTCAAGGCTCTTTAGAGCTAAGTAAATTTTATGCGTTAAAAACACCATTTTTAGTCAACTTATTGACTTTGTCTGCTCCCTTAACGTCTTTGCAAAGCATGATGAAAAATAAGGGAATAGAGTTTTATTCTTTCAGATGTCCTATAGAATATATAAATGACAGGCTAGAATTCACAGACTGCATCGCTGAATCTATAATATTGGCTTTGAAGATACGTGGCAATGTAGACCTTCAAACTGGGTATCTAGATGCTAAGGGTGTTATGGTCCCAGAAAACATTGTCAATACATTATTTAAAAAAATACCTTTGCTGAATGTTTTGTCCGGCCATAAAAACGAAGGACTGATACTTAGTACATTATTTGACGTCAAAGGCTACATAAATAAAGATATAAAAATATATGCTAATTATCTTTCCACATTTACACCTGGATTTCTGAGGGAGATATTCAAAAAACCAATTAATACTCGTAACGCAAATTAGTAAATTTTACCAATTTTTCAGGGAGTGTTTTAAAAGGGATAGGAAAGAAGAAAAGAATGTGATATAAGGAGAGGGAAGGAAAAAAAAGAAAGGGAAAAATGGAGAAAATAGAATGTAAATATTGCAAAGGGAAAGGGGTATCAAAAAATGGATATGCAAGGAAAAAGCAGAGATACAAATGTAAGAGTTGTAATAAAAACTCAGAGTGTTAGCCAAAGATAGATATAAAATTGCCCTGCTCACTTAGGAAATTATTGTTATCCTCAAAATGTACCCAGAGCTTAATCGTAAGATCGACAACTTCTTCAGATTTTGAAACTACCTTTGTTTTTCTGGTCATTCTTGCAATTCTGTGCCTTGTGTTTGAGTTATTGGACTCAATTGAGAGTGTATGTTGTTTGCCAACAACATGTTGATGGCGAGGTATAACCTCTGAATAAACAGACCAATCGTCTGTGTAATAAGTGCAATTATCTCTACTTATGATTTTCCACAATTTTCTAGATAATGTCGTCATGAGATTTTAAGCCAAAGAGATAAGCATCTAATCTGAATTGCGGCAAGAAAAGAAGCTGAATTTTTAGCATATCTGGTTGCAATTCCCCTCCATCTTTTAAGATGAAGAAAGGTGTTTTCTACAATATGCCTTATTTTGTATAAATCTTTATCGTATTTTCTCTGGGTGATTCTGTTCTTTTTAGGAGGAATAACAACTCTCATGCCCAATTCTTGGGCATGGTCAATTATGTAATTAACATCGTACCCTCTGTCGGCTAGTAAGTACTCAGCTTTCATCTCTTCAATAAGATTAACAGCCTGCTTGCAATCAGCTTCTGAGCCTTTTGTGATAATAACTTTGAGTGGCATACCATGTGAATCCACGGCAAGGTGAATCTTTGTATTGAGCCCCCTTTTGTACGACTCATATCTTGATTGCCGCCTTTTGCACCTGAAGCATGTGGATGCACTTTACTATGACTTGCGTCTATCATTAACCATTCCATATCAGGTTCTTTCACAAATATCTCCAATAAAGCCTCCCATATCCTTTTGTCTCTCCATCTGCAAAATCTTTTATGTGTATTTTTCCATCCTCCATATTCTGAAGGCAAATCTCTCCAGGGAGAACCTGTTCTTAATATCCAAAATACTGCGTTAATGAATCTTCTGTTATTATGTGCCAAACCTCCCCACGTACCTTCCCTTCCTGGCAAATGATCCTTTATCAAATCCCACATATTATCTGTTATATCATGCCTATGTAGCCCTAAATCCATTTTTACTCCTGATTTGTCTTTTCTTTCATATTATACCACAAATCTCATGACGACACTATCTAAAGGTTGTAACGTTACGCTTACCAACCACCCAGGCAACAACTCTCTTGAGCTCCCTACTATAGGCTTTCCATATCCATAATTTGTTTTTTTGAATCTACAAAATGCCACATCTCATCTATTTCAACTTCTCTCAATTCTTCCGGCACTATTGGTCTTGGTATCTTTTTAGCATACAGTATTATCCACTTATATACGCTAGTATGAGCTACTTTAAATAATTTCCCTAGCCATCTAAAGCTACTTTTTCCCATGCTGTACAATAACACTGCCAGAGCCTTCATCTCTGGCGAACAGCCTCTTAATTTAGTGTTTGTAAAATTACATCCACACTCTTTGCATTTATACCTTTGCATACCCCTAATATTACCATTCTTAACGTATTTACTGCTACTGCATTTTTTACACTCTGTATTCATATTTCTATTTTCTTTGTTGCTCGCTATATTCATTTTAGCATCTTATCTATCTTATGGCAACACTCCCTAAAAACTTTACAGAAGGAGATGGTAGGAAGAATTGGAAATATGGTAATAAAGAGAGGAGCATGGTGATAAAGATGTATCTAAATAACTGCGGAATTAGGAGGATAGCTCACATATTAAATATCCCGTTAAGTACAGTATTTTATTGGATCAAACAAGCAGGGAAAGTAGTAGATGAGATGGTGACGAATCAAAAGATAGAGGGAGATAAGAAGCGTATAGAGATATTAGAGATGGATGAGCTATATACATACGTCAAAAAAAAGAGAATAAAACAAGAATATGGACTGCTGTCGATAGGGACAGATTCAAAACTGTTGCGTTTAAAGTAGGTTCAGGTGATAAAGAAAATTACGTAGATTTAGCTCGTGAGCTAGGAGAAAAATACCAAATTCGTTATATGTGTACAGATGGGTATGAGGTCTATTGTCATTATAAAATTGCTCAAATACATCTGCAGACAAAGTCTGAAACTTGTTTGGTTGAGAGCTTCAATTCCTCCTTAAGGGATATGCTTGCTAGATTAAATCGCAAGACTAAACGCTTTAGCAAGTGTTCTGAAATGCTAAGATTATCCCTTGTTTTATTTTTTAACAAAGCTTTAGCTCTTTCTATCTATTTATGAACACTCCCATTTTTCAAGTTAGCGGAATATATAAACTCACATAGGCTTTAATGTCTCTCTTGAAAAACCTTAATAATTATGTATAGTTGGTACCATAGTTGTTTTATCAATAAAAATTTCGTCTAATGAGCAGTTATAACTCCTTAAAAATTGAGAGAGTTAACTTTTTTTTGTTTGGGTTTACTATATTTGCTATCGTATCTAACTTTGTTTTGAGCGCATACTATGATTTACCTGCAATAATTGAAAAAAATGTCGCTACGGAAATAGCTTTTGGGCAAGACGTGGATACTAGTATAAAGACGCACCCTGTAAAAGATCCCTTATACATAAACACAGAGCATGTATATAAAATAAAAAAGGGGGACACATTCACCAAAATATTGACCAGCATTGGCGTCAAAAACGAGGAAGCAAATAACATCGCAAAAGAGATGGAACGTATATACGATGTTAAAAATCTTGCTTTAGGGCAAACCATCAAGTTGAGTCTGCAAGGGAAAGATGGTGGTAGAATATTAAGTGGCAGCGCTCCTTATAAAATTACTGTACATATCCAAGACACGGTTATTAATGGCGTATATAGTCAGGATAAGAAGCAATATGCTATGAAGTTTGCGCAACCCGCTTTAAATAATGATAGAAAAATGATACAGGGGGTTGTAAAAGATAGTTTATATCGTAGTGCAGTTAACGCCGGGGCATCTCCGACAGAAGTTGCAAATTACATAAAGCTTTTGAGTAATGAGGTGGATTTCAGAAGAGATGTTCGAGCGAATAGCGAATTTAAAATGTTAGTGAGCTCCAAAGACAATACAAAGGATAAAAAAGGAAACGAAGGGGGGATACTGTATGCTTATTTGGCAGTTGGAAATAAAAAGTTTGAAATGTATCAATACAAGGATAAAAATGGCAAAATAAATTACTTCCACAGTGATGGAAGAAGCGTGAAAAAATCTTTACTCAATAAGCCAATTAAGTATGCCAAAGTGACTTCTGGATATGGTGTTAGGGTGCACCCCATCCTTAAATACAGGAAGATGCATACAGGCATTGATTATTCCGCCAAGATTGGAACCCCTATCTTGGCAGCGGGGGATGGTATAATCCAAAAAGTTGAATACAACGCAGGCTATGGAAGGTACGTTACCATAAAACACAATGGCGAATATTCAACATTATACGGCCATATGAGTAAGGTTGACTCACGGATAAAAAGAGGAGCTCGCGTAAAACAGGGGGAAGTAATTGGATATGTGGGGAACTCAGGCAGGTCAACAGGAGCACATTTACACTATGAAATCAAGAGATATGGTAAACCCATTAATCCCTCCAAAGCCGTTCCCAATGTTGCTGCGCCTTTAGAAGGAAAAGGGCTAATGGCGTTTAAAGACCAAAAAAGAACTATAGATAAACTGATGAATAAGTCCGGAAACGTTAGGTTGGCTAAAAATAATACTTCTAAATAGTGTATGACAATAAAATTTGCAAAGAATTCAGTTTATATACTGAGTATGCTTTTGATTGGATGCAGCGGGGCTAATAAGCCTGCAAGTATAGAAAATAATCAATCTATATATTATGGAAGGAAAGAGAGGTTACGTTTTGTCCAAATACAGGGTGAGCATACGGTAAACGAAATAGCAAAGCAATATAGCGTGCCTGTTAGGGAATTAACAAGACTTAACTCTTTGAATTCTTATGACATATTAAGAACAGGACAAACTATTAAAATCCCTATCGGGGTCTACCATTTGGTAAAAGAAGGGGACACCTTGGAGAGCGTTGCACGAATTCATGATGTAAACCTTAAAGACCTTGCAATTGCAAACCATCTTTCGTTAAGATCAGAAATTGCTCCCGGTGATTACATTAAAATTCCACAGAATGCAGACGTTTTTATAGAAACCAAAAATTACCATCAATCAACTTTTGAATCCTCTGAAGTTGATGATTTTGACCAACCAGCACCAAATATTGAAGATTACATACCGCCAAAACCCTCTGAGCAAGAGCAAAGCGGATTTTTAGACCCTGCAAATGCTAATAAGTCACCATACTCAAAGGATGTAGAAAAAGAAGAGCCAAATAAACTCATAGGTCCAACTCCTGAAGCAAAAAAGACTGCTGCCCCAAAGGATATTGGTATGCTAACGGCGAAGCAAAGTGTGTCGGTTGCGCCACAACAAGCAGCTAAACCGGCAGCAACTGCACGTTCATTCAAAAACAAAAATCCCCTTAACTCCCAGGAATTTATTTGGCCTATTGATGGTAAAGTGGTCAAACCATATGGCAATGGTAATGATGGAATTAACATAGCAGCAATTAAAGGTTCGCCTATCAAGGCAGCTGGCGGTGGTGACGTCGCTTATACAGGTACACAGGGAAAATATGGGAAGTTAATCATACTAAGACATAATAATGGATATATGACTGCGTATGCTCATCTTGACAAGATATTAGTAAAAAAGGGACATATTGTAAACAAGGGTACGCAGATAGCAACTGTCGGCACTTCAGGCGGTGTTGAACAGCCACAGCTTCAGTTCTCTATGAAAAAGGGTAGCGCTACACTCAACCCAGACGGCTAATTTTAGTGAGTTTATGAGAAATTTTTACATCACAACACCAATTTACTATGTTAACGACAAACCACACATAGGACATGCGTACACAAGCATTGCAGCCGATGTGATCGCCAGGTTCAAAAGACTGGACGGATTTAACGTAAAATTTTTGACTGGAACCGATGAACATGGTGAAAAAGTTGAAAAATCTGCAAAACACTTTGGATACGAAACGCAAGAGTTTGTGGATAAAATGGCGTTAAATTTCAGTAATTTGGCAAAAGACTTGAATTTATCAAATGATGATTTCATCAGAACAACTGAAACAAGACATAAAGATTTTGTAACAAAAATCTGGCGCACCCTTCTGGCAAATGGGGAAATTTATTTGGGGAAATACGCTGGTTGGTATTCTGTAAGAGACGAGGCTTATTATAGTGAAGCTGAGTTGGTTGGAGGTAAAGCACCAACAGGCGCAAGCGTTGAATGGCTTGAAGAGCCAAGTTATTTTTTTAAACTGTCAGCTTGGCAGGATCGATTATTGGCGTTTTATGAAGCAAATCCCGATTTTATTAAGCCAGAAAGTCGAAGGAATGAAGTTATTTCGTTCGTAAAATCTGGCCTTCACGACTTATCTATCTCAAGAACCTCATTTACTTGGGGGATACCAGTACCAAATGATGGCAAACACGTCATTTATGTATGGCTTGATGCCCTTTTTAACTATGTTTCAGCACTGGGCACTGAACAATTTTGGCCAGCAGACTTACATATAATAGGCAAAGATATATTACGTTTTCATGCTGTTTATTGGCCAGCATTTCTAATGGCAGCCAATTTAATGCCACCCAAGAGAGTTTTCGCCCACGGTTGGTGGACAAATGAGGGTGAAAAAATATCAAAATCATTAGGGAACGTAATTAACCCGTATGATGTAATGGACAAGTACGGTCTTGATTATTTTCGTTATTATTTAATGAAGGAAATGACATTTGGAAACGATGGAAATTTTTCTTATCCATCTTTCATTGACCGAATAAATTCAGAATTGGTAAATAAAGTTGGTAATCTAATTCACAGAACCATAAGTTTTATATATAAAAATTGCGGTCAAAAAATGCCATATCCAGCAGAATATGCGGAGAAAGACAGGGCTATTTTGTCACATAGTTATCAGTTGATTGAAAAAATCAGAGTATTGGTTGACAATCAGTCTTTAAAACAAATTTTAGAGGAGATCATTGACCTTGCCAACGCTGCCAATGTGTTTATAGATGAAGAAGCTCCGTGGAAACTTAAGGAATCCGATCCCATAAGAATGCAAACAGTAATGTATGTGCTGGCTGAAGTCATTAGGGTTATTGCTGTTTTGTTGCAACCTTTTATGCCAGAGTCATCAGCGCAGGCTCTTGATTGCTTAGATGTCAAACAACGCACTTTCAATTCCCTGAACTCTGCTAATGGAGTAATTCCAGGGACTGAAATAGTTCAACCAAAAATCATCTTTAATAAAATTGAGTGACTTTACACGAATTGAAGAAAAAGCTTCTATACCAAAGTACACATAGGGGGTGCAAGGAACTGGACATAATTTTAGGGGATTTTGCAAGAAAACATCTTATGGGGTTTGATTCACAAAAAACCAAAGACTATGAAACACTTCTTAACGCACCTGACAATGATATTTATAGATGGATCACTGGACTACAAGCGGTTCCAAAAGAGTATAAGACTGAAGTGATGGATCAGCTCAAAACTTCCGACAAAAAGATATGCAAGATATTTATATCGGCCGGAGAAGCATCGGGAGATAACCTGGCAGCACGACTGATCAATTCTTTAATAGAACAAAATAAGCATACTTATGAGTTTTATGGAATTGCAGGGCCTAATATGCAAAATGCTGCTGGCATAAAAAGCATCTTTCCAATGGAAGAGTTATCTGTAACAGGTTACTTGGAGATTTTGCCTAAACTATTTAAGATATTATTTCGGTTATTTCAAACAGTCCTATTTGTTAAGAAATTGAAGCCACAGATTATTATCACAGTTGACTCTCCCGGGTTCAATTTTTTATTGGCAAAATTAGTAAGATATCTAAAAATACAGTCATTTATAATCAATTACGTTGCTCCTAGTGTTTGGGCGTACAAACCTGAACGCGCGATTAAATGTGCAAAACTGTTTGATCACATGATGGTGATATTTCCTTTCGAAAAGAAATATTTTGATGAAGTTGGTCTAAAATGCACTTATGTTGGGAATCCAACCATTAGGAATACAAACATTTACACCCACAAACAGAAAGAAGAGACTAAACAAAGATATGGCGTATCAGGCAAAAAAATCATTTCCATTATGCCAGGCAGTAGGAATAATGAACTGAAGCAACACCTCCCTACTATCAGAGCCTTTATACAGAAAATGAATAAAGTGCATGACGATATGTGGTTCTTCATCCCAACCTTGGACAATATTGAGGAGAAAATTAGAGGACATTTACCTATGGCCAACGTTTTTATCTCCAAAGATGAACATGAAAAAAAAGAATTGATTAATAGCAGCGACCTTATCATATGCAAATCTGGCACGGTGGTGCTAGAATCTGTCGCAAAACTTATTCCCACCATTGTATTTTATAAAATGAGTTGCATAACAGCTTATTTCGTCAAAAAAAAGCTGAAAACAAAGTATGTAAGCATTTGCAACATCATGATGGATGAAGAGGTTATTCCCGAACTATTACAAGACGGCTTCAATCTCTCAAACTTATTGAAAAAAAGTGAAGTGCTTCTTTTCAATAAAGCTGAGAGAGATAAACAGATTGCAAGTTTCAACTCTTTTTTACAACAATTTCACGATAAAGATAAAGAGTCGTCACAGCCTAGAAGTGTTATTGACGAGTATACTCAAAGTATTTTAAGAATTGGCAAGGAATTAAGCGCCGAGCATGAGGAACGTATAAAAGTACGTGACGAAATGCGAGAGCGCAAAAATGACGATGCCAACTTTTAAAAGACGGAGAGTATACCTCTCGTAAATCAAGAGTTGATGAAATTTATAGACGACAGAGAACTTGGAAAAGAGCGAGGAATACGAGTGATGAGCATGAGGAGCGTACAAAAGTACGTGACGAAATGCGAAGTCCGAAGTATTTTGACGCCAATTTTTCAAGTTATCGGAGTATATATAGCTAAATCGAAATTCGGATGCTTATCTTGAACAATAGAGGGCACGTTCCTTACTCATACTGATTGCAGTTTCAAAAGCCAACTCTATTATTATACCAGCCTCCCCTTCTTTAACAGAGTATAATTGAGCCATACCATCTTCCATAAAATAACCAGCCTGCAGAATAATATCGTCGCCATGCATAGTACAATTTGCAGCAATCGGGGTTGAGCAATCGCCACCAAACCCCATAAGGAATGCTCTTTCTGCACCAATTAGTATCTGCGTTACTTCATCATTAATTGGGCTAAGCAATGCGTTTATCTTGGCATCACCTATTCTGTTTTGCACTCCAATGGCGCCCTGTGCAATAGCCGGAAGCATTTCTTGATGGCTGAAGTAATGGTTAATCTTATCATCCAGTCCTATCCTTTTTAGCCCAGCTGCCGCCAAAATAATCGCATCAACCTCGTCGTTTTCCAATTTCTTAAGTCTGGTCCCGACATTGCCCCTGAGCGACATCACTTTTAATTCTGGTCTTAAGGCAAGAATTTGCCCTTTTCTTCTGCATGAAGAAGTTCCAATAGTTGCCCCTTTAGGAAGGGTATAAAAACTCTGGTACTTGGATGATATAAATACGTCTCTGTCATCCTCACGCTTCAACACACAGCTGATTTCCAACGCATCATGAAATCTGGCAGGTACATCTTTCATAGAATGAACAGCAATATCGGCTTTATCATTCATCAAGGCTTGTTCAAGTTCCTTCAAAAACAAGCCTTTGCCACCAATTTTCGATAAAGATTGATCTAGTAAAATATCCCCTTGCGTTTTCATTTTTACCAACTGACACTCAACATTACTGTGAGCTTTTTGCAAAGCATTAGCAACTAACATAGCCTGCTGAACTGCAAGAGGACTCTCCCTAGTGGCTATCCTAACTAACATGCGTTTAAATAATAACGATATTGATGCAAATCAACGGACTCTTTTTAATAAGATTATGTACGTGTTTCTTCACAAAAGACTCAAGCGAACTTTTTATTTTGTTTGTATCAAGCGTGTTCAAAGATGAAAACACCTTTGCCAAATTCATCTTTATATCATCAAGTATCTCTTTGTCTTCAATGTCTTCAAACACTCCAGGAGCTGTGATGTTGGAATCGTGCAGACTTTTTTTCTTAGAATTGATAGTTAAGGTAATGAAAACTGCACCATTATCCCTTAAAATTCTTCTATTTTTGATAATCTGGTTTCCTGAATCCAAAATTAAGTTACCATCAATCGCATAATATCCCGATTCTACCTTGCCGATTTTTCTTGTATCTTGTTCATCAATAACAAGAACGTCACCATTCCTAATATTGACCGTGTTGAATACTCCAGCGCTGGCTGCCACATTGCAGTGCTCTCGTAAATGTATTGCCTCCCCATGAACTGGTATTGCAATTTTTGGCTTGATATACTTATACATCTTCATAACTTCAGGACGAGAAGGATGTCCTGAAACATGGACGAATTCATTTCTTTCACTCAATACATTAACGTTCATCTCAGCCAATTTATTAAATAATGCGTAAATTTTCTTTTCGTTTCCTGGGATAATTTTTGAGGAAAAAATAACCACATCGTTTTCAAGAAGTGAGATATGAGGGTGAGTTTTATTTGCAATTTTATTAGTCACAGCTAAAAGTTCGCCCTGGCAACCTGTACATATTACAAGCAACTCGTTACGTTTGAATTTTTTAATTTGTTTTTCATCGTATACCTCAATATCTTGCAAATAGCCCGACTCTTTCGCAGCTGCATACATTCTCCGCAATGAACGTCCTTGCAACACCACTTTTCTACCACTTTTCTTTGCTGCCACGCACATTGAATACAGACGCGCCACATTCGAAGCAAAGGTCGTGATAACAATAAGGTTACCAGTATACTTAGCAATTAACCTTTCCAAATTGCGTCCCACTTCTCCCTCTGAACCAGAAGGCTCTGTCTGGAATATGTTGGTAGAATCACCAACCATAGCTAGTATTCCACTTTCACCTATTTCCCTCAATCTCTCCTCGTTCGTAACTTCACCTATTACAGGCTCATCATCAAATTTCCAATCCCCCGTGTGGAATATCTTACCCTTTTCTGTTTTAATGACCAATCCGTTCATCTCTGGAACAGAATGGGTGATTGATATCATATTAATATTGAACTCACCAACTTGGAATGGCTTGTTTGGATGGGTTTCAACAATTTGCATTTTATTTAAAAAGCCATATTCCCTACATTTCGCTCTTACTATTTCAGCTGTAAATTTTGTAGCATAAATTGGGCATTTTATCTCAGACCACAGGTACGGCACAGCCCCTATATGATCCTCATGAGCATGAGTGAGTACAAGACCTTCTATGTTATTTTTGATTTCTTTAATAATGAAGTTAATATTTGGCACTATGATATCTATGCCTGGCAGATCTAATTCTGCAAATCCCAAACCTAAATCTACTATTAACCATCTTCCATTGTAATGATATAAATTTAAATTCATACCAATCTCACCAGAACCGCCTAATGGTAAAAATATGAGATCCTTTTTGTGATTCTTAAAGTTTATTTTTTTTTGCATTTAATTTAATCTTGTTGGAATAATACGTGTCTAAATCGTGAGAACTCTTCCAATACCTTGCCAGAGCCCATCACCACACAAGTAAGGGGATTATCCGCTTTTTTTACTTGCAGGCCTGTGGCATCACTAATCACGATGTCTAAATTTTTTAATAACGCTCCACCTCCAGTCAGGACGATACCATTTTCTGCGATATCTGATGATAATTCAGGGGGAGACTTTTCAAGGACTAATTTTATAGCATCAACAATCTGGACAATAGAATCTGTAATGCTCTCTGCTATAATTTTCTCAGATAATATAATTTCCCTTGGTATCCCACTAACTGCATCCCTACCTTTGACAGACACATGTTTTATATCATCGTCTGAAGCCATAAATAGCGCACTTCCTATTTCTTTTTTGATTTTTTCTGCCGTTGAATCACCAATATACAGGCTATAATTCTTTCTGATATAAGAAATTATATTTTCATCAATAATGTCACCACCAACTCTGATAGACTGGGCGCTCACTATACCACCCAAAGAAATTACACCAACCCCGGTTGTCCCACCACCAACATCAACAATCATAGAGCCAGTTGCTGATGTAACAGGTAACCCAGCACCTATAGCAGCAGCCATTGGTTCATATATCAGGTAAACTTCTCTCGCACCTGCACTTTCCACTGCATCCTGAATTGCCCTTCTTTCCACAGGAGTTGAACCATAAGGAACACAGACAATAACCCTTGGTCTCGCAAAAAAACTTCTTTTATGCACTGAATTGATAAAGTGTTTTATCATTTCTTCAGCACCTTTGAACTCCGCAATCACACCATCCTTAAGAGGCCTAATTGCTTTGATATCAGATGGCGTACGTCCCAACATCGCCTTTGCATCATTTCCAAAAGCATAAGGGGTAAGCGCCCCCTTATCTTGCAAAAAGGCAACAACTGAAGGCTCATTTAACACTATTCCTTGGTCCGGTACATATACCAACGTATTGGCCGTACCAAGATCTATTGCCATATCGGAAGAAAATAATCCCAAGAAGGATGTAAGCATTTTTTAATTATGTCCTAAAAACCGTTTGTCTTATTCTGACGTATTAGCTACGTAAAGTACAGTTTTTATTCTAAAAAACTATTTTTTGCAAACTAAATTACAAATTATACAAAAGTATTGTTAAAAAATAATTTATTAAATGTAGCTAAACCAATATAAAATGGTTACAATGGCCTTACCACCCATAAAGAAACAGCTAAAATAGCTGCATTTTTCCGCTAAATCATCAGCTTCTTTAATTTTTTCGTTTAACATTAAACAGCAAATTTTATACGCTGCGTAACTCTTTTTCTTCAGCGGATTCATTATTCCCAACTTCTTCCATCGATCTAGAGTCTAACATACTGCGCTCATTTGGATAGCTATAATACCTTCCTTTTTTTATTTCTAATTTCTTAACATAATTGACCGCCCAATTAAGAGCAACCACAAGTAATATATATATAACCCAAAGGGCATAAGAACCAAGATAATTAGTTAACGGAATTAAACTAAATGAAACAACAGTGTACCCCACAGCAGAAGCACACCCAAATGTGGTTGCTAAAACAGTAAAACGCTTAGTGATTGGTAAATGTTGGAAACATGCCATTTCTACTGCAAATACAGAGAAAGCTAAAAAGTACGTCATAAACTGTATGAATGATAAAACTACTGAACTCGTTCCTATATTTTCAATGCATAATGGCAGAAATGGAAGAAAGACACAAAAAATCATAATACACCTATTGATTATTTGCAGCGGATGATATTTCTTAAAAAGAAACATAAACACAAAAATCCCTATCATCGCCAGTACGGAAAATTTTAAGTTTTGTGCAGACACCTGATCAGCGCTCATGCCAAGTGATTTACTCATGAAATCGCCCATATATATGTGGTAAAAAAACACGTAGGTGTGACTAGACGAATTAAAAAATACGCCATAACAGCTTTTTTATCCACCTTCTGTTTAACAGCAGAAACTTTTTTCACAACCGCTAGATTAATGTTACTGGCTTCCATCTTAATTTTTAGTCGGCGTTGATATTCAATAAATTCAGGAGTTTCTCTCAACCTTGTCCTAGCAGCGATACCAATTATCGCTATAATGGCACCGATCCAAAAGGCAATACGCCAATCAAAATAACCAGAAGTAACTAATAAAGTGACAGATAAGGCAACCAAAGTTCCAATCGTACTGCTAATTTCGATCATTCCACTTGTTATGTAGTTATACGGACGTTTCAAGCTTTCTGCCAGGTATATCATAGCTCCCAATCCCTCACCTAAGGTTGATATGCCTTGTAGTGCCCTGCATAAAATGACCACGACAGTCGCTGTTATACCTATTTCAGCATACGTTCCAATTATTGCCATAGTAACACAAGTAGCAGCCATTAGAGTGGTTGTTAGCATTATCGTTACCTTTCTGCCAAACTGGTCACCAATCCATCCTATGATAAAACCACCAAGAGGCCTTAAAAGAAAAGTGGAACAAAAAGTAAAAGTGGTTAGTAGTTGAGTTGCCGCCGGATTATCCTGTGGAAAGAACAGCTCGTTTAAAAGAACTGCCATATGAATGTACAACATCAAATCAAAATACTCAAGGAATGTGCCAATCGAAAGGAGTGCCACAGCTTCTTTCTGATTCTTAGTAAGCCCTTTTGAATTATTAATCATGTTTTTCTTCCTATATCGTGTTAAAAGAAAGTCTTTCAACGCTTCATATTATGCCACCCCAAACAGTGAACACAACACACCCTAATTTCTCAATAATACTTCACATTTGCTTTCGCGTATGAATATACACAGGTTTGGTACAAATTCAACCCCTATTCTTACTGTTTCTTTGGGAGTGTTCATAAATAGATAGAAAGAGCTAAAGCTTTGTTAAAAAATAAAACAAGGGATAATCTTAGCATTTCAGAACACTTGCTAAAGCGTTTAGTCTTGCGATTTAATCTAGCAAGCATATCCCTTAAGGAGGAATTGAAGCTCTCAACCAAACAAGTTTCAGACTTTGTCTGCAGATGTATTTGAGCAATTTTATAATGACAATAGACCTCATACCCATCTGTACACATATAACGAATTTGGTATTTTTCTCCTAGATAATGTCGTCATGAGATTTGTGGTATAATATGAAAGAAAAGATAAATCAGGAGTAAAAATGGATTTAGGGCTACATAGGCATGATATAACAGATAATATGTGGGATTTGATAAAGGATCATTTACCAGGAAGGGAAGGTACGTGGGGAGGTTTGGCACATAATAACAGAAGATTCATTAACGCAGTATTTTGGATATTAAGAACAGGTTCTCCCTGGAGAGATTTGCCTTCAGAATATGGAGGATGGAAAAATACACATAAAAGATTTTGCAGATGGAGAGACAAAAGGATATGGGAGGCTTTATTGGAGATATTTGTGAAAGAACCTGATATGGAATGGTTAATGATAGACGCAAGTCATAGTAAAGTGCATCCACATGCTTCAGGTGCAAAAGGCGGCAATCAAGATATGAGTCGTACAAAAGGGGGCTCAATACAAAGATTCACCTTGCCGTGGATTCACATGGTATGCCACTCAAAGTTATTGTCACAAAAGGCTCAGAAGCTGATTGCAAGCAGGCTGTTAATCTTATTGAAGAGATGAAAGCTGAGTACTTACTAGCCGACAGAGGGTACGATGTTAATTACATAATTGACCATGCCCAAGAATTGGGCATGAGAGTTGTTATTCCTCCTAAAAAGAACAGAATCACCCAGAGAAAATACAATAAAGATTTATATAAAATAAGGCATATTGTAGAAAACACCTTTCTTCATCTTAAAAGATGGAGGGGAATTGCAACCAGATATGCTAAAAATTCAGCTTCTTTCCTTGCCGCAATTCAGATTAGATGTTTATCTCTTTGGCTTAAAATCTCATGACGACATTATCTAGCTCACGAGCTAAATCTACGTAATTTTCTTTATCACCTGAACCTACTTTAAACGCAACAGTTTTGAATCTGTCCCTATCGACAGCAGTCCATATTCTTGTTTTATTCTCTTTTTTTTGACGTATGTATATAGCTCATCCATCTCTAATATCTCTATACGCCTCTTATCTCCCTCTATCTTTTGATTCGTCACCATCTCATCTACTACTTTCCCTGCTTGTTTGATCCAATAAAATACTTGGGAGTGTTGCCATAAGATAGATAAGATGCTAAAATGAATATAGCGAGCAACAAAGAAAATAGAAATATGAATACAGAGTGTAAAAAATGCAGTAGCAGTAAATACGTTAAGAATGGTAATATTAGGGGTATGCAAAGGTATAAATGCAAAGAGTGTGGATGTAATTTTACAAACAGGGAGCGTTGAAAGATAAAATAAGGATAAATGTGATGGTTTGATTTAAGGAAGTTTGGACCATGGTCTAAAAAAATTAACAAAAAACTGGTTTCCCCAAGAATTCAAAAGATTTCTTTGAGGTGGGATATGGTAATTTTTAGCTTTTTATTGATTCTGCGAAGCGTGATTTTATGAGCTTAGGCAGTAAGAACCGTTAAACGTTTTAAATTAAAGCAGATAGCATTCATAAATTCAGCAAACTGATTTTTGGCAATTCCTATGTATCGCAATCGTTTATTATCTTGAGAAAACACCCTCTCAAACGGAGCCCTTATGGAAGTATAGTATCGATCAAGGTCAAAATTCTTTTGCTTCATATTGTTTTTCTTGATGGCGCAAAAATGAATACCTCTGCTTTTAGCTGCATTCTTTGCTGGTGCAACACAATACCCTTTGTCAGCATAAACTGCTCCACTATTTGGTAAAACATGCGCAACTCCCTTTGCATCGGTAACATTAGCAGGCGTTATAGCAACCTTGTTGATCATTCCGGATTGAATATCTACGCTTACATGTTTTTCTTATAGCCATACCAAAATTTACTACCACCCTTGCACCCTATTTTGGCTTGTTTATCATGTGCGACTTTAGGCAAGACTTCGTTGTTAAGTTTTTCATATTTTTGTTTTCTGGCTTCATCCCGCTCTTCCCATAAATTAGCTTTGGAGATCAAGTGACTTGCATCAACAAAAGTAAATACCTCGCTCATATATCCTTGAGATTTTAGTTGATCTCTAAAAATGGCAAAGATTTTTGATAACAAATTTGTTCCTATCTTTGAGCGGATTCTACTAAAAACGCTATAATCAGGTGTGGCTTCGGTTAAATCAAAATCACAAAACCACTTGGCTGCAACACTGTCACTCAAATATCTTTCTAGTTCACGATCTGACAAATCTTCCATAAACTGTAACAACAAGCATTTAAATAAACGTAAAACACCATATCCCTTATAATTAGCAGGAGATTCAATTCCCTTCAGCTCTTGCTCTACTGCCCCAAAATTAAACAGCTCCTTAAATTTGCGATATTGATGCTCACTACCAACCAATTGATCCAAACATACCATTATTATTTGATGCGCTGATGACATTTTTCTCTTCTTTATTCTGTAATCCACTCCACTATACCTTTCTTTATTCCATCTTGCAACACTCCCATTACTTATAATCGTGTTAACTATGTGCATTGGATGTTCTGGAAAAGGACAAAGTACGTATGGAACAAAACAAACTAGATAATGTCGTCATGAGATTTTAAGCCAAAGAGATAAACATCTAATCTGAATTGCGGCAAGGAAAGAAGCTGAATTTTTAGCATATCTGGTTGCAATTCCCCTCCATCTTTTAAGATGAAGAAAGGTGTTTTCTACAATATGCCTTATTTTATATAAATCTTTATTGTATTTTCTCTGGGTGATTCTGTTCTTTTTAGGAGGAATAACAACTCTCATGCCCAATTCTTGGGCATGGTCAATTATGTAATTAACATCGTACCCTCTGTCGGCTAGTAAGTACTCAGCTTTCATCTCTTCAATAAGATTAACAGCCTGCTTGCAATCAGCTTCTGAGCCTTTTGTGACAATAACTTTGAGTGGCATACCATGTGAATCCAAGGCAAGGTGAATCTTTGTATTGAGCCCCCTTTTGTACGACTCATATCTTGATTGCCGCCTTTTGCACCTGAAGCATGTGGATGCACTTTACTATGACTTGCGTCTATCATTAACCATTCCATATCAGGTTCTTTCACAAATATCTCCAATAAAGCCTCCCATATCCTTTTGTCTCTCCATCTGCAAAATCTTTTTTGGGAGTGTTGCAAGATGGAATAAAGAAAGGTATAGTGGAGTGGATTACAGAATAAAGAAGAGAAAAATGTCATCAGCGCATCAAATAATAATGGTATGTTTGGATCAATTGGTTGGTAGTGAGCATCAATATCGCAAATTTAAGGAGCTGTTTAATTTTGGGGCAGCAGAGCAAGAGCTGAAGGGAATTGAATCTCCTGCTAATTATAAGGGATATGGTGTTTTACGTTTATTTAAATGCTTGTTGTTACAGTTTATGGAAGATTTGTCAGATCGTGAACTAGAAAGATATTTGAGTGACAGTGTTGCAGCCAAGTGGTTTTGTGATTTTGATTTAACCGAAGCCACACCTGATTATAGCGTTTTTAGTAGAATCCGCTCAAAGATAGGAACAAATTTGTTATCAAAAATCTTTGCCATTTTTAGAGATCAACTAAAATCTCAAGGATATATGAGCGAGGTATTTACTTTTGTTGATGCAAGTCACTTGATCTCCAAAGCTAATTTATGGGAAGAGCGGGATGAAGCCAGAAAACAAAAATATGAAAAACTTAACAACGAAGTCTTGCCTAAAGTCGCACATGATAAACAAGCCAAAATAGGGTGCAAGGGTGGTAGTAAATTTTGGTATGGCTATAAGAAAAACATGTAAGCGTAGATATTCAATCCGGAATGATCAACAAGGTTGCTATAACGCCTGCTAATGTTACCGATGCAAAGGGAGTTGCGCATGTTTTACCAAATAGTGGAGCAGTTTATGCTGACAAAGGGTATTGTGTTGCACCAGCAAAGAATGCAGCTAAAAGCAGAGGTATTCATTTTTGCGCCATCAAGAAAAACAATATGAAGCAAAAGAATTTTGACCTTGATCGATACTATACTTCCATAAGGGCTCCGTTTGAGAGGGTGTTTTCTCAAGATAATAAACGATTGCGATACATAGGAATTGCCAAAAATCAGTTTGCTGAATTTATGAATGCTATCTGCTTTAATTTAAAACGTTTAACGGTTCTTACTGCCTAAGCTCATAAAATCACGCTTCGCAGAATCAATAAAAAGCTAAAAATTACCATATCCCACCTCAAAGAAATCTTTTGAATTCTTGGGGAAACCAGTTTTTTGTTAATTTTTTTAGACCATGGTCCAAACTTCCTTAAATCAAACCATCACATTTATCCTTATTTTATCTTTCAACGCTCCCATAATGTGCCAAACCTCCCCACGTACCTTCCCTTCCTGGCAAATGATCCTTTATCAAATCCCACATATTATCTGTTATATCATGCCTATGTAGCCCTAAATCCATTTTTACTCCTGATTTATCTTTTCTTTCATATTATACCACAAATCTCATGACGACACTATCTAAGAAACTAAAATAATTATTAAGAGTGGATGCAAAACTGAATAAATAACGCTTTATGTTAGTGGCTAGTCAACTTTTGAACTTACCTATCGTCTTCTCATTTGCCAATCTTTAATTTGACTTGAGGTATATTATGCTTGAAAAAATAACGTGATGTGCCTAAATAAGTGATACAGATTAATATGTAATGAAATAAGTATGGACCAAGACAACAAGCAGCAAAATGAACAAAATAAGCCAGCTCAAGAAGAAGTACAAGAAAACAAAGTAGAAGACAACGCTACGTTGAAGCATTGCCAAGAGTATGAGGAGGAAACAAAGAAGTTGAAGGATGCGCTAATCAGGGAGAAGGCAGAGAACGAAAATTTAAGAAAAAGGTTCAAAAGAGAGCTGGAAGAAGCCCATAAATTTGGTATCGCAAACTTTGTGAAATCCATTATAGAACAATTTGAGAATTTGTTCAGAGCTTTAGAAAATGTGGATAGAGAATCATGCAAATCCCATAAAGAATTCAATACCTTATTTGAGGGTGTGGAGATGAGTAAGAATAATCTACTCAAGAGCTTTCAAGAATTCGATATCAACAGGATATATCCATTGAATGAGCAGTTTGATCATAACTTTCATCAAGCAATATCGCAGGTTACAGACGAACATAAAGAGCCAAATATCATAGTAAACGTGGTTCAGGCTGGTTATACGATAAAGGACAAACTGTTGAGGCCAGCGATAGTAATTGTGTCGAAAAAAGAAGGCTAAAGAATTTCAAAACCGCAAATGGCAAGCTTTGCACTTGCGTGCGATCCCCCAGGCTTGCCATTTTACTCTTCTTATTTAAAGGTGGTTAGAATTTTGGGAGTGTTGCCATAAGATAGATAAGATGCTAAAATGAATATAGCGAGCAACAAAGAAAATAGAGATATGAATACAGAGTGTAAAAAATGCAGTAGCAGTAAATACGTTAAGAATGGTAATATTAGGGGTATGCAAAGGTATAAATGCAAAGAGTGTGGATGTAATTTTACAAACACTAAATTAAGAGGCTGTTCGCCAGAGATGAAGGCTCTGGCAGTGTTATTGTACAGCATGGAAAAAAGTAGCTTTAGATGGCTAGGGAAATTATTTAAAGTAGCTCATACTAGCGTATATAAGTGGATAATACTGTATGCTAAAAAGATACCAAGACCAACAGTGCCGGAAGAATTGAGAGAAGTTGAAATAGATGAGATGTGGCATTTTGTAGATTCAAAAAAAAACAAATTATGGATATGGAAAGCCTATAGTAGGGAGCTCAAGAGAGTTGTTGCCTGGGTGGTTGGTAAGCGTAACGTTACAACCTTTAGAAAATTGTGGAAAATCAGGGAGTGTTCATAAATAGATAGAAAGAGCTAAAGCTTTGTTAAAAAATAAAACAAGGGATAATCTTAGCATTTCAGAACACTTGCTAAAGCGTTTAGTCTTGCGATTTAATCTAGCAAGCATATCCCTTAAGGAGGAATTGAAGCTCTCAACCAAACAAGTTTCAGACTTTGTCTGCAGATGTATTTGAGCAATTTTATAATGACAATAGACCTCATACCCATCTGTACACATATAACGAATTTGGTATTTTTCTCCTAGCTCACGAGCTAAATCTACGTAATTTTCTTTATCACCTGAACCTACTTTAAACGCAACAGTTTTGAATCTGTCCCTATCGACAGCAGTCCATATTCTTGTTTTATTCTCTTTTTTTTGACGTATGTATATAGCTCATCCATCTCTAATATCTCTATACGCTTCTTATCTCCCTCTATCTTTTGATTCGTCACCATCTCATCTACTACTTTCCCTGCTTGTTTGATCCAATAAAATACTGTACTTAACGGGATATTTAATATGTGAGCTATCCTCCTAATTCCGCAGTTATTTAGATACATCTTTATCACCATGCTCCTCTCTTTATTACCATATTTCCAATTCTTCCTACCATCTCCTTCTGTAAAGTTTTTATTACAACTCTTACATTTGTATCTCTGCTTTTTCCTTGCATATCCATTTTTTGATACCTCTTTCCCTTTGCAATATTTACATTCTATTTTCTCCATTTTTCCCTTTCTTTTTTTTCCTTCCCTCTCCTTATATCACATTCTTTTCTTCTTTCCTATCCTTTTTAAAACACTCCCAATCATAAGTAGAGATAATTGCAGTTATTACACAGACGATTGGTCTGTTTATTCAGAGGTTATACCTCGCCATCAACATGTTGTTGGCAAACAACATACACTCTCAATTGAGTCCAATAACTCAAACACAAGGCACAGAATTGCAAGAATGACCAGAAAAACAAAGGTAGTTTCAAAATCTGAAGAAGTTGTCGATCTTACGATTAAGCTCTGGCTACATTTTGAGGATAACAATAATTTCCTAAGTGAGCAGGGCAATTTTATATCTATCTTTGGCTAACACTCTGAGAATTTTAAGGATTTTGTATTGGCATTTACCATCAAATTCATAAGGTTTTTCCACTGAAATTACCATTTTCTTATGGATATAATCAGATTTTTATCTGCTTATTCCCTCGTTTCGCCATACTTCTATGACTCTTGATAGAGGGGCCAGGTACGCGGATTAGAGGTTTTAACAATCTTTTAAAAGTCCTCTAAAATTTTCCGTATAAAGCTTTTTTCAGAACTAGGTTCCTTCTCTAAGTCGCCTTTTTTCTCAGGGCTTGGAGCGGGTACTTCTTTGCTTTTCATTTCAGGGTTAACCTTTTTGTCTTCCTTTTCTGCCGTATGTTTTTTCGTAGGTCCTTCCAGCAACTTTTTCCAAGCGGCCTTGTTGATAAGTTCATCGCTTTGTTTGACATCCTTCATTGTAAGCTTAAACTTTCCTCTATTGTCGACGCCTAGATATTTTACGTTGACAAATTCACCTTCAGATAAAACATTTTCTAATGTATCTATTTTTCTGTCTAAAATCTCGCTTATATGAACAAGCCCCTCTGCACTACCCAAAAACCTTGCAAAAATACCAAACGGCATAATTTTTACAACCGTTGCTGTATAGACCTCACCTCTTTCTGGTTCTGCTACTATGTCGGTGATCATTTTTTTTGCAATAATTAAAGATGCCTCATCCTTAGCAAAAACAGATACTTTGCCATCATCCTCTATATCAACCTTTGCTCCACTTTTTTCGCAGATATCTTTTATAATTTTCCCGCCTGGTCCGATGATTGCCCCTATTTTTTCCTTATTTATGTTAATTGATACAATCCTAGGAGCAGATGAGCTCAAGTTGGCATTTGGCTGTGAAATCACTTTTAACATCTTGCCCATTATGTGATCACAACCCTTTCTTGCCTGGGCAACTGCTTGCTTCATAATCTCTATGGTGATCCCACGTACTTTTATGTCCATTTGTAGTGCTGTAACACCATTTTTTGTGCATGCCACTTTGAAATCCATATCACCAAGAGCATCTTCATCTCCTAATATATCCGACAGAATTGCAAACCTATCCTGTTCTAAAATTAATCCCATAGCAATCCCTGCTACAGGTGTTTTAATTGGCACTCCTGTGTCCATTAAAGACAGTACGGAAGCGCAAACAGTTGCCATTGAGGACGAGCCATTGGATTCCGTAATCTCGTTCACTATACGTATTGTATAGGGGAAAGCGTCGATGTTAGGAAGTATGGATAATATGGCTTTGTGGGCTAACTTACCATGGCCTATTTCTCTTCTGCCTGGTGGTCTCAACATTCCAACTTCCCCCACAGAGTAAGGTGGAAAGTTGTAATGCAGCAAAAATCTGTCAGAAGAGACACCAGTTATATCATCCCTTAACTGAGAGTCTTGCATGCTGCCTAAAGTCACTACGGCTAATGCTTGTGTTTCTCCTCTTGTAAATAACGCAGAACCATGTGGTTGTGGTAACAAACCAACTTCACATTCTATGTTTCTGATATCTTCTAGGTTTCTGCCATCAATCCTGACATTTTGATCCAAAATTTTAGTTCTAACCACCTCTTTTTGAAGCTTTTTAAATGCCATGTCAAAAACATTTTGCTCAAAATTTTCATTTTGTGCATGCTTTTGAAGGGCCGTTTCATAGATACCTTTTAGTTGTTCATTCCTCTCTTTTTTATTGACTATTTTATATACGTCTTTTACATCATTTTGAAATTCTTGCTTCAAGACTTCATAAACGTTAGAGATGCTGAACTTAACGTAATCATATTTACTTTTTCCTGCAACAGATGCGAAATCGTTGATCAAATCAATGATTGGCTGAATATTATTATGTCCGAATTCTATAGCCGAGATTAGCTTTTCCTCACTAATTTCTTTTGCTGATGACTCAATCATTAAGACAGAATCCTTTGTTCCTGCAATCACTAAATCCAGATCAGATTTCTCTAAATCTAGTGAGGATGGGTTAATAGTAAACTCTCCATCTACTATGCCAACCTTAATTGCTGCTAACGCATTAGTGAACGGCACTTCTGAGATTTGTAGTGCAGCAGCTGTTCCTATTATTGCAAGTACATCAGTTGGCGCATTATCATCATAGGACAGCACCTTACATATCACATTGACTTCGTGGAAAAAATCCTCGGGAAACAAAGGTCTGATCGGCCTGTCTATGAGCCTTGAAATTAAAACTTCTCTATCAGACGGCTTCCCTTCTCTCTTCATGAATCCACCAGGTAATTTGCCAGCGGCGTAATACTTTTCTAAATAGTGAACGGTGAGAGGAAAGAAATCAATCCCTTCCTTTATTTTCTTGTTATAAGTAACGGTGCAAAGGACAACGCTGCTCCCCATCCGTACCATTACTGCGGCGTCAGCTTGTCTTGCGATTTTGCCTGTTTCTAACTCTATCCTTTTGCCACCCCATTCTATGGATTTGCTCACTATGTTAAACATCTATATTCCTTTTAATTGTAGTTCCTGTATTAATTTCTCGTATCTAGCGTGATCTGTTCTTTTTAAGTAAGTTAATAGCCTTTTGCGCTTTACTACGAAAGCCAGAAGACCTCTCTTTGCTTGATAATCCTTCTTGTTTGCTTTTAAGTGCTCAGTCAAGTTTTTGATATGGTGAGTAAACAAAGCGCACTGTACTTCTGAAGAACCTGTGTCATTGTCTCCCCGTCCAAACTTAGTAATAAGCTCATTTTGTAGTTCTTTAGTAATCGACATCTATATTCCTCCTTTTAAAAAGTTTTTATTGGTTTTAAGTAACCGTCTAAGAAAGTACAAAGAGCGATAAGTACGCCATCACTTTTTGCTGCTACCGTAGAGTTACTTTTAAACGAATCTAAGCAGACGATAGTTTGACCATTTTTTAATTTACTAACGCAAGCTTGCTCTGAATTATAAACAGGGATGTCGTCTAGCACATAATCCAGAGGCAAAATTCTTGACGATAGATAATCATAAAATTCACTTGGATGCAAGAAATCTTTTTCTTTTTCGCTGCTAACCATCTCTTTGTTTTGAAATATGCCGCTTAGATTTCTCCTTAGTGTTGTCACATGAGCCAATGTACCTAAAGATTCAGCCAAATCTCTTGCAAGCGACCTAATATAAAATCCTTTACCACAGACCACATGAAAAGAAGTTTCGTTTTTATTATGCGCTAGAACAGAGAATTTTTTGAGCGTAACTAATTTTGGTTTTAAAGAGATATCATCACCATTTCTTGCGTAATCATAAGCTCTTCTTCCATTGACTTTAACTGCTGAAAAGATTGGTGGGACTTGTTCTATTTTGCCAATGAAGTCATTTAACTTCTCCTCTATATCCTTTTGTGTTGGGATGTGGCTGCAAGTTTCTTTAACATCCCCCGTCAAATCATCGCTATCTGTTGAAATCCCCCATTTTACCCTAAAAGTATAGTCTTTTTCGAGTGCCATAGCATACTCGACCAGTCTGGTTGCTTTCCCAACTGCCATTAGAAGAAAGCCAGATGCGAAAGGGTCAAGGGTTCCGCAATGACCCACTTTGGTATTTAATATTCTTTTGAAACGGTTGATGGTTTGAAAAGATGATAGGTTTGTGGGTTTGTCTATTAAAAGCCATCCATCCATATTAATTGCGCCCCTAAAATATGTCGTCTATAGATTTAATTTACAGGAGGTATACTCGTTGAATTCTTGATTGTCAATTTCTATCAGATCCCTTTCTTTCATACTTCCTATGGAAAACTTACCATATGACGTTCTAATCAGCCTTGTTACCTGTAGGTCAAAACGTTCAAAAACACGTCTTATCTCCCTATTTTTGCCCTCGCTTAGAGTAACTTTATACCAGGCTTTTGTGTTATGTTGTTTTGTGATTTCTATGAAAATTGGGGCATACTTTATACTGTCTATTGTGACACCTGCAGCTAACGCTTCTGGCATTTTTGTTGGCATCTTGCCATGAGCTTTGCATAAGTAGACCCTTTCTATCTTTGTTGATGGCAATTCTAAGGTTCGGGCTAAATTACCACTGTTAGTAAGTAGTATCAGTCCCTCTGTATTGTAATCCAGTCGTCCAACAGAAATTACACGTCCTATGCTTGATGGCAATATTTCGAATAAAGTTGTTCTTTTTAATGGATCTTTATGGCTTGTTATCACGCCCTTTGGCTTGAAGTACTTCCATAGCTTGACGTTAATGTTTTTTGATAAAACTTTCCCAGCTACCGATATTTCATCCTCATCTTTGACAAAGAAAACAGGAGTGTTGATGGTAACGCCATTGACTTTAACCAGTCCGTGGGCGATAAGTTTCTCTGCTTCTCTCCTTGAGGATGCGCCGCAGGCTGACAAGGCTTTAGATATTCTGATTAATGACATGTTGGATTTTAATAATAAGAAACATGAGAATATTGAGACAAAAAACTTACACCTTAATACAACACTCTTCAACATAATGCCTGAAGCATACCCACGATAACTTAAAAAGTTAGTGACATCATGTTTCGGACTTCCCATTTAGTTGTGTGCCTTTGTGCGCTCTTCATGCTTATCACTCGCACCCCTAGCTCTTTCTGAATTTTTTAATTTACCAGAAGTACGGCTTCGGGAGATAGGTGGTAGTTAATATGACAACGTAAAAAAAAGGGGCGCAAAGCCCCTTTTGCGATTTTGATATAGGTGTTATCTGATTACTGTAACGCCCCTTCTGTTTTGTGAGAAAGCTTCTTCTGTGTCGCCTTCAACTGCAGGTTTTTCTTTGCCGAAACTAATCACAGTAACTCTGTCTGGGTTAACTCCGTTTTGCACCAAATATTCTTTTTCGCTATTTGCACGTCTTTCGCCAAGAGCAAGGTTGTATTCGATCGTTCCTCTTTTATCGCAATGCCCCTCGATAACGAATTTGAGATTAGGATATTCTTTCATGAAGCCAACTTGTTTGTCAAGAGTAGCTCTTGCATCATTGGATAGAGCTGAGCTATCGAAAGCAAAATACACTTTATCCCCAACTTTTGTTTCGAATTCTTGTAGAGTTGCATGAGAAACTGAACTGCTATCGTCTCCCAAGTTGTTTTTTTGTTGCGATTTGTGAGTACAACCAACTGCCATCAAAGCCACTAGGCAAACAGTAAGCGGTAATTTTTTCATTTGACTCCTTATAATAAAATTTAATGTTATAGAGGACAATCTACTATGTTTTGTGAGTTTGGTCAAATATTTTGAATCAATGCGCAAAAAATTTTTGGTTCAAGCTATAAGTGCGTTAAAACCACGCTTGGCAACTATAAAATTGCAATGTAAAATCTGACAAAAAGCTTGAATATCAATTAGTGATAGTTAAGTTTTGCCCGCAACTTGTTTATTGCTTCGTTTAGTTCTAATTTATGAGTAGCTGCGTATTCGCCTGCCAATCTTTCAAGAGCGTCGTTATATATAACCTTCTCGCTGTATGATCTCTCTGATTTCTCAATGTTGACGTGCAATTCTTTAATAACTTCTGCTATTGCGATAATGTCGCCAGAATTAATTTTGTTTTCGTACTGTTGAACCCTCTTGCTCCACATTCCCTTGTGAAGTTTAATTTCATTGCCTGAAAGAATATCAAGCGCCCTGTCTAAGAACTCATTTGAATTAAGGTGTCTAAGTCCAACCTTATTTGCCCTGGATTTTGGCACTCTTAAAGTCATACTTGTATTGTCAAAGCTAATAACATAAACCACCACCTCTATTCCTCCGTATTTTTCCTCTTCTTCTGCAGTGATTTTCCCTACTCCATGGGTTGGGTACACAACATCGTCACCAACCTGAAAGTTAAGTTGTTTGGGCATAACCGTTACTCCTTTATAATGTTTTTGCTTGAGCGAGATTGTATCATACACTTTTTCAAAAGTAAAATTATATCGCTCTCTATTTGTGGGGAGTGTTTTAAAAGGGATAGGAAAGAAGAAAAGAATGTGATATAAGGAGAGGGAAGGAAAAAAAAGAAAGGGAAAAATGGAGAAAATAGAATGTAAATATTGCAAAGGGAAAGGGGTATCAAAAAATGGATATGCAAGGAAAAAGCAGAGATACAAATGTAAGAGTTGTAATAAAAACTTTACAGAAGGAGATGGTAGGAAGAATTGGAAATATGGTAATAAAGAGAGGAGCATGGTGATAAAGATGTATCTAAATAACTGCGGAATTAGGAGGATAGCTCACATATTAAATATCCCGTTAAGTACAGTATTTTATTGGATCAAACAAGCAGGGAAAGTAGTAGATGAGATGGTGACGAATCAAAAGATAGAGGGAGATAAGAAGCGTATAGAGATATTAGAGATGGATGAGCTATATACATACGTCAAAAAAAAGAGAATAAAACAAGAATATGGACTGCTGTCGATAGGGACAGATTCAAAACTGTTGCGTTTAAAGTAGGTTCAGGTGATAAAGAAAATTACGTAGATTTAGCTCGTGAGCTAGGAGAAAAATACCAAATTCGTTATATGTGTACAGATGGGTATGAGGTCTATTGTCATTATAAAATTGCTCAAATACATCTGCAGACAAAGTCTGAAACTTGTTTGGTTGAGAGCTTCAATTCCTCCTTAAGGGATATGCTTGCTAGATTAAATCGCAAGACTAAACGCTTTAGCAAGTGTTCTGAAATGCTAAGATTATCCCTTGTTTTATTTTTTAACAAAGCTTTAGCTCTTTCTATCTATTTATGAACACTCCCTATTTGTGGGCGCACAGTCCATATGAACAAGTCGATGTGGCAGTTTAAACGTGGGTTTTGAGAAATGCTTGACTACCTTTTTATCAAAAACTTAACAAAATGAAAGCTTGAAAAATGCTATTTGTGCTGCTATAAAAGTGTAGTCATAGATTTTTTATAGCTAATAAAATGAATTATCCTCTAATGCCTAAAGCAACGGCAGTGTGGTTGGTTGAAAACACAACGCTTACATTCAAGCAAATTGCAGATTTTTGTGATTTGCATGTGCTAGAAGTACAGGGTATAGCGGATGAAGAGGTAGCTAAAGGTATCAAAGGAATCGATCCAGTTGCGCATGGGCAGCTGACCAAAGAAGAGATCCAAAGATGCGAAGCTGATAGCGCTGCAATGTTAGTCCTGTCAAGGGAAACGGTTAAGCTAATGAAAGAGCAGGAAATAAGTGGTAAAAAAGGCAAATATATCCCCGTGGCAAGAAGGCAAGACAAACCTAATGCCATTGCTTGGTTGCTTAAAAATTGTCCTGAGATGTCTGATTCTCAAATATCCAAGTTGGTTGGTACCACTAAAAGTACGATCAGTCTCATCCGTGACAAGGCGCATTGGAACTATGCTAATTTACGCGCTAAAGACCCAGTTCTTTTAGGGCTTTGTACGCAAACAGACCTTAATTATGCTAACGAGTTAGCCAAAAAAAGAGCTGAAAACAAAAAAGACTCAAAGACAGTGCAGTAAGAGCTTGCAACTGCGAATACTGTGGGGTTTTCTGGGTAGCTGGATTGTGTTGCCGCTGTATTTTGAGTAGCGACCGTAATTTAGGGAGTGTTCATAAATAGATAGAAAGAGCTAAAGCTTTGTTAAAAAATAAAACAAGGGATAATCTTAGCATTTCAGAACACTTGCTAAAGCGTTTAGTCTTGCGATTTAATCTAGCAAGCATATCCCTTAAGGAGGAATTGAAGCTCTCAACCAAACAAGTTTCAGACTTTGTCTGCAGATGTATTTGAGCAATTTTATAATGACAATAGACCTCATACCCATCTGTACACATATAACGAATTTGGTATTTTTCTCCTAGCTCACGAGCTAAATCTACGTAATTTTCTTTATCACCTGAACCTACTTTAAACGCAACAGTTTTGAATCTGTCCCTATCGACAGCAGTCCATATTCTTGTTTTATTCTCTTTTTTTTGACGTATGTATATAGCTCATCCATCTCTAATATCTCTATACGCCTCTTATCTCCCTCTATCTTTTGATTCGTCACCATCTCATCTACTACTTTCCCTGCTTGTTTGATCCAATAAAATACTGTACTTAACGGGATATTTAATATGTGAGCTATCCTCCTAATTCCGCAGTTATTTAGATACATCTTTATCACCATGCTCCTCTCTTTATTACCATATTTCCAATTCTTCCTACCATCTCCTTCTGTAAAGTTTTTATTACAACTCTTACATTTGTATCTCTGCTTTTTCCTTGCATATCCATTTTTTGATACCCCTTTCCCTTTGCAATATTTACATTCTATTTTCTCCATTTTTCCCTTTCTTTTTTTTCCTTCCCTCTCCTTATATCACATTCTTTTCTTCTTTCCTATCCCTTTTAAAACACTCCCGTAATTTATGTAATTTTATTCTGGACATCGTAGCCACTTGTTGTTATATATGGAGTGGGTTGGGACTTTAGCTCAGTTGGTCAGAGCACGCCGCTCATAACGGTGTGGTCGCAGGTTCAAGTCCTGCAAGTCCCACCATCTCCTTATTATGTTATTTTATGGAACACAGATTTGATGGAGCAAACGTGCCTTTATCTCTCGAGAAATAATCAAGATGATTTAACATAGGAAGAGGTTAAAAGGTGAAATGTTTAGTTCTTAGAAATTAAAATACAGATTTTATGACCACAGTAACAAGGTTTGCACCATCACCAACTGGATTATTGCATGTTGGCAATTTAAGGACCGCCATCATGGCATGGATATATGCGAGAAAAAAAGGTGGGCAGTTCATATTGAGAATCGACGATACCGATACAGAAAGGTCTAAACAGGAGTATATAGATGCCTTAAAAGAAGACCTGGTTTGGCTGGGTATAAACTGGGATTTATCATTCAATCAATCAGACAGAATGGTCAAATATGAGGATGCAAAACAAAAACTTATTCGGTCTGGAAGGTTGTACCCATGTTACGAAACGGAAGAGGAGTTAAACTTAAAAAGGAAAAACCTGCTTAGCAGAAACTTGCCGCCAATTTATGATAGAGCAGCATTGAAGCTGACTTCGGGAGAAAGGCAAGATTTAGAGCAAAAAGGAATTATGCCTCATTGGAGATTTCTGCTAAAAGATGAAGACATAGTTTGGCAAGATAAAGTAAGGGGTGAGTTGAAATTTAGTGCAAAATATTTGAGTGATCCCGTTCTTGTGAGGGCAAATCAAACCCTAACTTATAGCTTAGCATCAGTGGTAGACGATGCGGAATATGGGGTGACAGACATCATACGTGGAGAAGATCACATTTCAAATAGTGCAGTTCACATACAGTTGTTTGAGGCAATGGGAGCTAAAGTTCCAGAATTTTCGCATATATCATTGCTCAGTACTAAAGAAAAAAAGTTATCCAAAAGAACAGGGGGGTTTGATGTAAAAAACCTAAGAAAAAATGGTATATTACCACTAGCGTTATTAATATTCCTCTCTAGGATTGGAACCTCTGATGCTGTTGATCCTGAAAAAAGAGTGCAGGACATAATGAAAGATTTTGAGTTCTATAAGCTGAACAAGGCGACTGTGCAGTATGATTATGAGGAGTTGGCGGGGTTTAACGTCAAGGTTATTCATTCACTGAGATATGAAGAGGTGAAGAATAAGTTAAATGATTTAGGTCTTAATGAGGTTTATGAAGAGTTTTGGGTTTTTATAAGGGGAAACATAGACAGATTGGAGGAAGTTGGACTATGGTGGAGTGTGTGTAAAGAAGATATTCAGACAGAGATATTAGATAAGGAATTAATCCAACTGGCAGCGGAGCAATTGCCGGAAGGGGAGTTGAAGAGTGAAACTTGGGATTTATGGATCAATAACATAAAAAGCTGTACTAAAAAAAGAGGGCAGGAGCTTTTTTTGCCAATGAGAGTTGCCTTAACAGGTCAGAGGAAAGGACCAGAACTCAGGGTTCTGCTGCCATTCATGGACAAATCACTCATTCTAAAAAGGTTAGGTGTTGCTAAATAAACATATATATACTCCGATAACTTGAAAAATTGGCCTCAAAATACTTCGGATTTCGCATAACGTTTAGGTACATATGTACGCGCCTCATGCTCATCGCTTGTATTCCTAGCTCTTTTCCAAGTTCTCTGTCGTCTATAAATTTGCCAACCCTTGATTTACTAGAGGTATATACAGCGTGTCTTTTAAAAGTTGGCGCCGTCATCTTCGCGTTCTCGCATTTAGTTGTGTACTTCTTTGTATGCTCATCATGATCGCCACTCAATTCCTTGCCAAATTTTGATTTACTGAGGTATGCTAAATTTTAGGGAGTGTTCATAAATAGATAGAAAGAGCTAAAGCTTTGTTAAAAAATAAAACAAGGGATAATCTTAGCATTTCAGAACACTTGCTAAAGCGTTTAGTCTTGCGATTTAATCTAGCAAGCATATCCCTTAAGGAGGAATTGAAGCTCTCAACCAAACAAGTTTCAGACTTTGTCTGCAGATGTATTTGAGCAATTTTATAATGACAATAGACCTCATACCCATCTGTACACATATAACGAATTTGGTATTTTTCTCCTAGCTCACGAGCTAAATCTACGTAATTTTCTTTATCACCTGAACCTACTTTAAACGCAACAGTTTTGAATCTGTCCCTATCGACAGCAGTCCATATTCTTGTTTTATTCTCTTTTTTTTGACGTATGTATATAGCTCATCCATCTCTAATATCTCTATACGCTTCTTATCTCCCTCTATCTTTTGATTCGTCACCATCTCATCTACTACTTTCCCTGCTTGTTTGATCCAATAAAATACTGTACTTAACGGGATATTTAATATGTGAGCTATCCTCCTAATTCCGCAGTTATTTAGATACATCTTTATCACCATGCTCCTCTCTTTATTACCATATTTCCAATTCTTCCTACCATCTCCTTCTGTAAAGTTTTTATTACAACTCTTACATTTGTATCTCTGCTTTTTCCTTGCATATCCATTTTTTGATACCCCTTTCCCTTTGCAATATTTACATTCTATTTTCTCCATTTTTCCCTTTCTTTTTTTTCCTTCCCTCTCCTTATATCACATTCTTTTCTTCTTTCCTATCCCTTTTAAAACACTCCCCAAATTTTATGCAGCAAAGTACAATTTCGACATTTTGTCTTGAATTTATGGGTTATTCCTCTATACTCTTGGCAATCGATATATTGACGCATTTAATAAATGAGTAATAAGAATAGAAGTTTAAACAATTTATTTAGAAAGAAACCAATAGATGATTTAGTAAAAGAGGCATCGTCATCTGGTGGTTTGGTAAGAAATTTAGGGGCGTTCCAATTGGTACTCTTGGGTATAGGTGCGATCATAGGGGGTGGAGTTTTTGTATTCACCGGAACTGCTGCAGCTCTACATGCTGGCCCCGCGGTTACGCTATCATTTGCTTTGTGTGGCTTTATTTGTATATGTGCTGGCTTGTGCTACGCTGAATTTGCCTCAATGCTCCCCGTTGCTGGCAGTTCCTATACTTATGCTTATGCCACCTTGGGAGAATTTCCTGCGTGGCTTATAGGTTGTTCTATGGTGCTGGCTTATTTTTTAGCAGCAGCATCTGTGGCTAATGGGTGGTCAAGTTACTTTGTTGGCCTTTTAGAATATTACGATATTTATTTGCCAGCAAGGTGGGTTCATGTAACAGGGGAAGAGATTCAGCAGGCGAATGGGGAAGTGACATACGCATTATTTAATCTGCCTGCATTTTTAATATCGTCGATCACGATGTTGGTATTATACAGAGGGACGCGTGAATCTGCGGTTATAAACGCTATTATGGTCACAATTAAGATGGTCGTTCTTTTTGCGTTTATTTTCGTTGGTCTCACAAAAATAGACTTTAGTAATTGGGTTCCGTTCATTCCAGAAAATAATGGAAAATTTGGAGAGTTTGGTGTATCTGGTATTGTTTCAGGGGCTTCGATACTATTTCTGGCTTTTAACGGGTTTGATTCCGTATGTACTGCTGCCCAGGAAACAAAAAACCCACAGAAAAATTTACCTATAGGGATAATTGGAGCTATATTGGTTTCAACTATTACTTATGTGCTTGTAGGAGCGCTGCTTACCGGAGTAGTAAATTATACTGAGCTAAATACAGCGCAACCCATTGCTATTGCAGCTCAAAAAATGGGAATCCCTATATTTACGATACTAGTAAAATTTGGAGCGGTCGCAGCGATTGCTTCTGTGGTACTAGTCCACCAGTATGCAATTATCAGAATGCTTTACTCTATGACAAAAGATGGGTTCTTACCAAGTGTTTTTAACAAGATTCACAAAAAATTTCACACTCCTTATATAAGTACTGTTTTAATAGGGTTATCAATGGGAGTTATAAGTGCAACTATAACGTTAGAAAAAATGGTAAAAATGAGCACTTTCTTTGTATTGATAACTATTGCGGTCATATGTTTTAGCACAGTATATCTGCGCTATAAACAACCTAATTTGCCTAGAAAATTTAGATGCCCTTTTGTTCCTTGGGTGCCAATAGCAGCGATATTGGCTGTGTTGCAGATTTTGTCCAGCTATTCAAGCGCGATATTATTGTATGCTGCTATGTGTCTATTTGCCTCTACGCTTCTTTATTTCTATATGAGTAGTAGGAAAATAGATTTCTAGTTCAGTGATTGGGTGATTACGTCAAAAGTGAGAAATTTGGAAAGCGCTCTGTGTAGAATTTTTCTAAAAAAATTGGCAAAATTTATTGCCGTGGTCGATTTTTACAAAATATACTCCGATAACTTGAAAAATTGGCGTCGTCATACTTCGGATTTCGCATAACGTTTAGGTACATATGTACGCGCCTCATGCTCATCGCTTGTATTCCTAGCTCTTTTCCAAGTTCTCTGTCGTCTATAAATTTGCCAACCCTTGATTTACCAGAGGTATATATTTAAAAAATAGGTTGGAGAAGGGGGGGATTGGAAATTTTGACAAATTTTTTGCGTAATTGGTCGTTGCCTGCTCTATTCTTCTCCACTTCTTCTTTCTATTATGCAGGAGTTTTTAGTGGTCGTATCTTTTGATCAATACCGTCTTAATGAATTGAAAATTACTGTAATGGACGACAAGGACATGAATATGGCTGCAATGATTGGGTTTGCCATTCCCATCATCGCTATGGGTATTGCAAGACAGTTGTAAATAACAGAAAGCACAAAGTTCTGCTTGATACGTATTATTGAGCTTCGAGCAACTTTTAAGATAGTTGAAATGCTATTTAAATTGCCATTGTACAAAGCATCAGTTGCGTTTTGAGATATAGCTATTGATGTTTTTGGAGAGATTGAAGCAAATGCAGTTTTTAATGCAAGAGCATCGTTTAGTCCATCTCCAACCATTAGCACTTTCCTGCCCTCAGAAGTTAGTTTCGCTATAAAAGCGTGTTTATCTTGGAAGTTCTTCTCTCCCCAGAATTGCTTTATACCAAGCACATTTGCAGTTTGTGTAACATTAAAATTTCTATCTCCTGAAAGCAGTATCACATCATATCTTTCTTTTAGAGCCTCTATTACTTTTTTCACCTCTTTTCTTAACTCATCTTTAAAAATTAATCTTCTTGGCTCTTCCTGATTTTTCCGATACCAAATTTCTAAATAGCTATCTTTGTTCTGTCCTTGATCTTCTATTTTACACCAGCTCTTCTTCCCCAACCAAAATTCATCATTACCACTTTTAGCGTATAGCCCTTCTCCCTTAACTTCAGTGACTTCCAGATCGAATATATCTTCATCAAATTTATCTGTAATGGCTTTGCATAAAATATGATTGCTTTTTGCTGCCATAGAAGCAACTATTCTCCTTGCTTCATTGCTGAAGTCATCGAAATTCAGTAATGTTGGAGCGCCAGCGGTTAGAGTGCCGGTTTTGTCAAAAACAATGGTATTAACCTGATTAAATCTTTCTAACGCATCAGAAGTTTTTAGAAATATCCCTTGTTTGATAAGCTTGGAGAAACTAACAATCTGTACCATCGGCACTGCAATGCCAATTGCACATGGGCACGTGATGATCAACAATGAAACCGCGTGGAGTGTTGAGTTAAAGAAATTATCATGATACTGAAAAAACCATATGCAAAATGTTAAGATTGCCAAAGAAATTATGGTGGGAGTGAAGTATTGAGAAATTTTATCAGCGATATTCACAAATTTTGATTTACTTTTCTCTATATTCTCAATCAATCTTAATATTTCAGCAACTGTGGTTTGGTCGCCAGTTTTTTCCACCTTGAGTTTAATACTGCGATTGAGGTTAATTGTTCCGGCATAAACATATGACCCTCTGCGGACATGGATTGGAGATGTTTCACCTGATATCAAACTATTGTCCACCTCACTTTCACCTTCTGTTATGGTTCCATCAACAGGAAACTTCTCTCCTGGCTTCACTAGGACTATGTCGTCCTCTTTAACAGCGTTAGCAGCTATACAAACTATATTTCCTTCTCTTACCACATATGCTATATTTGGTTGCTGGAACATAATCGCCCTAATGCCAGCCCTTGCTTTGT
Organism: Candidatus Bandiella woodruffii; assembly: GCF_034359465.1. NCBI lineage: Bacteria > Pseudomonadati > Pseudomonadota > Alphaproteobacteria > Rickettsiales > Candidatus Midichloriaceae > Candidatus Bandiella > Candidatus Bandiella euplotis. Next base: position 845,219 of record NZ_CP110820.1, read on the forward strand.
TTTTGGCTTTGAGGTCAAGATATCTGCCAACAAGCAATAAAAATGTTAGGCTCGCAGCTGCGTCGTAATATGCGTAGTTACTCATCCTTAGTGTCTCTTGCACACTAATTAAAAGCGTCGTGATAATACCGATTGAGATTGGGATGTCTATGTTCATTCTACGCTGCTTTATGCCGTTTAATGCAGATTGAATAAATGTTCTTGATGCATAAAGAATAGTTGGGATGGCAATAATCCCAGACACTATGTGTAAAAAACAACGGAGATACTCACCCATACTATGATTGTAGTTACCTATCCATACAGCCAGAGCCAAAGCCATGATTTGCGCGGTTGCAAAACCTGCTACCGCGATGGCTTTCAGCATATCTTTTTCTTTTTGCACCTCTTGATCATTTACCAATTCCAGATTGAATGGAGACACTTGATACCCAAGACGTGCGACTAGGTTCGCCATTTCCGTAACCAATTCTTTACTACCATCCCAGAGGATTTCTAGCCTATTGGTTGAAACTGTAATTCTTGCTGCTTTTATATATGGAATGGAGTTTAACGCATTTTCTATTAACCAAACGCAAGAGCCACAAAAAATCCCATCAACTAGAAGGTAAATCTTATGCCCACCCCCTTCGAGGTCAATGACGTTCTCTGCATAATTAATTTCATTTTTGTAACTTACCACTTTTGGCGGAGCAGTGTTATATGTTAGACGACAATATTGATAATACTCAGTGAGATTTAGTTTGTGGATTAAACTGTAAGCTGCTTTACAGCCTAAACAGCAGAATCTTTCGCCGATGATAACCAGACCTTGACCACAATGTAAGCATAAACTATTACTCATACAACCATATGTACAATATTAATCTTTTATTAGGGGGCTAAACAATAAAGCAACATTCTTATAATTCTTCTCCAACGCGGATTTTAGTGCCTTGTAATTTTCGCCATTTAGTTCTTCATTCGCTACGTATGATTTTAGTATCTCAAATTTATCGAAAATTTCCACTCCATCTCCAGCAGTTTTGCACTTTCTGGATAATTTGATCCAAGGTGTTGTCATGTCAAAATTAAGAGAGTTGATGTTTTTGATTTTTACCCCTTTTATTAGCGTCTTTTGTATTCTGGTCCTCTCATTGCCAATAAAATTATCTTGCACATTATTGTAAGAGGAATCCGTGAAATCTTTTAAGGTCATATAGGGGAAAGAAATTCCCTTGCCCAAATTGGTAATTAGGAAGTTATCTTTCTGATCATACTCAACTTCAAATCTCAAATTTTTTACTATTCTTGAATCAAGTTTTGGAATCACAGCTTTTTTCCTGTCAGAATCATCTACATCCTTACCTTCAACTGCACGATATAGTAAATCCACAAGAGCTTTGTCAGAAAGATAAAACCCCATACCGGTAAATGGCATTGCTTGTTCTCCAGAGAGATCGATTCTTATTTTTTTGTTTATACCGTCGGCATTTATGGTATAAACCCTATCTACAAAAGTCACTGAACTTTTATAATTTATCGCAGGGATTTTAGTATATTTTGAGTCTATCGTATCCAAAATTAATGCCCATCGATCCGCAATATCAGGGAAAATATACCCAGCCATACTCACCATATTAGTTGGATCAATCCAATATTCTTCACCACCCTTTCCAATTGCATGCACAATCGCATGATTAAAAACACGTGGTGAAGGCAAATTGATTTTATCGTTATCCACTATTAAGCCTCTTTCCACAATTGCAACTTTGGCTTGATATCCCAGTTTGCTTAGAATCGCAACTGTGCTAACAGCCATATCTTTACAATCTCCTAACTGTGTTTTTTCTATTGTTGCAAGGTCTCTTGGGTATACCCTTCCATTTACTGTTTTCCAATCCCCTAAATACTGAATTGCATCTTGTAAAAGTGAAGTAACCTTGTTAATCTGTTCTTTTTCACTTTTTTCTTTCGCGGCTAAATCTACAATGTTTTGAAACCTAAGCGGCAGTTCTGATGAAATTACCTTGTTATACCCCTTTGCAATTTCTTTACCAAGCTCAGACCAGTGGCTTAAACTTGAAACGGCAACCCAGGTTAAATGCTTGTCCTTGACTATACCGGGTCCAACCTCGTCTATGGGTTTGCTTGAAAATTCTTTCTTCAAACTAAGTTCAATACGCTTCGATAGTTTATCCCCATCTTTCTTAATATTCAAAACATGTTGCGGGTCATTTACCAAGATATGAAGAGGAATATCTGAATCTATTCTGACCATAACATTTTTTTCGTCTCCACTGGAACCAAAGTCATAAGCGCTAAAAAATTGGTTATCTACGGCAACTTTTTTTACTTTTAATTTAAATTTTAAATATATTTTGCTTCCTACCTCAACATTGGTGAATGGAATGAGTATTTGCCTTTTTTGATCGAATCCCTTAGTGCTACTTGCCAATGGCTTGTCCTCTATCTTTTTGTTCTCAACTTTATATTCTTCCCCCTTACTAATGGATTTTGCCTCGATGATCTTCACCTCATCACCGCCTTCATTATAACCAATCTTATACACCGTTAACTCCTCTCTGGCAGCTTCTTTTAACAATTCTTGTTCAAACTCGAAGATGGTTTCGTACGTTCCGTCTTTATTAATTTTTGTTACTTCATTATAAAAATTATAACGTTTCGTCGCATCTTCTTTCGTTGCCCATCTAGCTAAGGTTACTTGCGTCAGCAGAAAATATGCACAGATACAGCACAAAGATGTTTTGATAAGATTCATTGCGTCTATTAATGGATGTAGATTATAAGTTGATTGTACTACAAAGGGTTAAACATGCCAATTCTTTGTTTTTTATTCGTTAATTTTATTGCCTAATGGTCATATGGTTAAATTATGCTTTGAAAAAGTAAAAGTTTGTGATATTAAACATCAACAATCTTTAATTTTATAATTAACACAGGTATTTTTTATGAGTGATGGTATTAAAGACAGAGTACTCAAGGTAATAGACAAACAACTTAATAAGGATACTTCTAAGATTAAGTTGGATAGCAGCTTCGCTGAAGATCTTGGGGTTGATAGTCTAGATAGAGTTGAGTTAGTAATGGCTCTAGAAGAAGAATTTGGGGTAGAAATCACAGATGAAGAAGCCGAAAAAATCAAAACAATCCAAAACGCTATCGACTATGTGGAGAAACGCGCTGCTAACTCTCCTTCCTCCTAAGCAAATCAAAAACAAACGCTGTTTATGTATAAAGTTGCCGTAACAGGTGTTGGTTTAGTCACTCCTTTAGGAGTTACGGCCAGCCAAACGTGGAACAATATAATTAACTCTAAATCCGGGATACAAAAAATTCCGCATGACTTATTCCCCACAGAAGATTTAAAATGTAAGATAGCGGGATTGATCGCTTCAGGTGGAGAGGATGGGTTTGATATAGGGAAGTTCTTAGACTTCCCCGAGATCAAAAAAATGGATAAGTTCATTCATTACGCAATCGCTGCTGCTGAAGAAGCAATTGCAGATGCTAATTTGAAAGACTTATCTGATGAGACAAAGGATAACACTGGCGTTTTGGTAGGTTCTGGTATTGGGGGGCTTGCTACAATTGAAAGAAATGCTCACATTCTATCGAATGAAGGAGCAAGAAAAATTAGCCCCTTTTTTATTCCAGCAAGTTTGATTAATTTGGCTTCTGGGCATATCTCGATCCGACATGGTTATAGAGGACCTAATCATTCAGTGGTTACAGCTTGTTCAACGGGAACTCACGCTATAGGTGATGCAGCAAAAATGATCAGAGACGGTGACGCTAAGGTAATGATCTGCGGAGGCGCAGAGGGGGCAGTTTGTAGATTGGGGATTGCTGGGTTTGCCGCTGCTAGGGCGTTGTCTACAAATTTCAACGATCATCCAGAAGAAGCTTCCAGACCTTGGGATAAGGATAGGGATGGGTTTGTGATGGGAGAGGGGGCTGGTATATTGGTCCTTGAAGAGTATGAACACGCGAAGCAAAGAGGCGCGACTATTTATGGAGAAGTAGTAGGGTATGGTCTTTCTGGTGATGCTTATCATATCACAGCACCGGAACCTAATGGTCTTGGCGCTATAAAAGCCATGAGGATGGCATTGGATAAAGCTGGAATTAATTGTGAAGAAATCGATTATATAAATGCTCATGGAACTTCAACCCCCCTTGGTGACGTGATAGAAATCAACGCAACTAAGAAGGTTTTTCAAGGTCATGTTAATAATTTAGCCATTTCTTCTACTAAATCTGCTGTAGGTCATTTGCTTGGCGCAGCTGGCAGTGTTGAAGCGATTATATCTCTTTTAGCAATGCGAGACAGCGTATTACCTCCAACACTTAATCTGAATAACACAGATGAAAACTGCCAAAATATTAATCTTGTTCCACTTACTGCACAAAGTAAGCGAGTTAGGTATGCTATGTCCAATTCTTTTGGATTTGGTGGTACAAACTCTTCCCTAGTATTCAAAAAAACATAGACCTACGGAGTAACTTAGAAATATCTCTCTACCTCTGATAAACTTATAAAGGGAGTTTGTTCTGTTCCAAATTGTTCTCTGGTCTTGGTTTGGTAGGAGCTTTGGTATTTTTACTAAACATCCCCTTCACTTTCCCATTATAGAATTCTATTTGAATTAATTTGCTCTCTAGAATTGCATCTTTAGAGCGAATCAACTGGTTTTTATCATCACGTACGATTGAAAACCCACGTTTTAATATGTCTTGATGGCTGTACGAGATTAATAATTTTTTTAGTAATTTCACCTTGTTTTCCATGTTGGCAGCTTTGTTTTCATATAAACTTTTTATTTTCCATAAATGGTTGTCTAGCTTTTCGTGATTGATTTGTACAAGACGTCTTAAAGTCAAGACCGATAAATTCAAAGAACTGAGCTTCATTACGTTTTTTTGATATACATTGTTGAAACGTAACTTAAGCGTTTCTTTTAAGTTTTGTATCTTCATTTTCTGTTCCTGGAAGAACATCATTTTTTTATGCAACTGCATTGAAAGTCTTTCTAAATTCATCTGTTTTTGATTCACAAATACGGATAAAAACGTTTTCAAGGTGTGTGTTACTTTGGTCAACGCAGTTTTTTTCATTTCAATTCTGTCTGGAGTCGCAAATTCAGCTGCTGCTGTTGGTGTTGGTGCTCTTAAATCAGACACCAAGTCTATTAACGTGGTATCAGTCTCGTGCCCAACTGCTGAAATTATTGGTATTTTTGAATGGTAGACTGCTCTTATCACAAGCTCTTCGTTAAATGCCCATAAATCTTCAATTGAACCCCCACCTCTAGCTACGATTATCACATCAGGAGCCAATATATGTGCTGGTAAGTTATTCAGTCCTTCGATTGCTTCAGTAATATATCCAGCTGCTTCGTTCCCTTGGACTGGTACATCCCAAATTAAAACCTCTGTTGGGAACCTGTCTTCTATCCTGTGTAAAATATCCTTGATTACAGCTCCCTGTAGAGATGTAATTACCCCTATCTTTTTAGGTGTCTTTGGAAGTGGCTTTTTATGCTGTTCATCAAAAATCCCCTCTTTTGACAACCTATTTTTTCTCTCCTCAAGCATAGCAAGAAGCATGCCTTCTCCAGCCAACTTAATGCTTTGAATAATTATTTGATAGTTTGATCGCCCTGGATAAGTACTGATTCCCCCTTCGCAAATAACCTCCATTCCATCCTCTATTTGTACTGGCAGTTTCATTGCAACATTTCTCCAGCATATTGCGTTCAATACCGCATTTTCATCTTTTAGGGAGAAGTATAAATGTCCAGAACTAGCCATTTTTATCCCAGAAACTTCCCCTTTTACCACGATGTTTTTGAATGAAGTTTCTATAAATTGCTTAAGAACCAGAGAGATTTCAGTAACCGTGTAAGGCGCTTCTACCTCACCAGTTTGTTGGTTCACAACGTTTTCTTTTTGTGAAAACATTTGGTTTTAATACATAATTTCACTTATAGCCATACTATCCCTATAACTTATATCCTTCAAGGATTGTTTTTTATCTTAGTAGACCGGAAAATTTTGTTCAGACTTCTTTGCGTCCCAACAGTTTGCTTAAAGCTAAGCATAATGCTCCATTACCAAGCACATTCATAAACGCTAAAAATGGATCTAAAAGAAAGTATATCGTGGTTATCAACGATAACATATCTGGCGTAAAACTTAATTGACTTTGGAGGATCGGCATTATTGTTAAAACACCTCCTCCTGGGATTGTGATCACCGTAAACTTCATCAACACAAAATATGTCAGAAAGAATGCAAAGTCCATATAATCAATTTGGTGATTGAATAATTTAGCAACTATAAAAATACATGCTGGTATAAGAAAACAATCCCCAAGCAAATGCATATTTGTCACAGATGGAACTAAAGAAGTAGCAAGTTTGGAATTACTTTTTGTGTTTTTCTCCACAGCTCTGATTGTATAAGGTAAGGCAGCAGTGCTGGACATGGATATACATGCTGTTAGAGCAGCTGGCATCATATTGTAAACACTTTTACCAAACGCTTTTAAGTTCAATTTGTTGCTAACAAGATATGCGAGCAATATATATACAACGCCAATATATAATGCGTTTTTTATAACATTAAAATGATTCGCAACAATTAGTTCAAATATGTTATCTTGTTGCAATTTAAGTAAGAACCCTATTATGAATACGGGAATAATAGGAACAAAGACTGTATTTATAAACTTCATTACCACCGCAAATATCTTCTCTGATATCTCTTTTTCTTTCCGTCTTAATATATATGGAGCTAAAATCCCCAGCAATACACCTATGAATAAAGCTGTTCTGTTGGAGATAATTTGCTCTATATTAAGTTTCCACAAGGGCTTGAGAGTATCATTTAGCACAATCCCATCGATATTTGATAATCCACCTTCGCTTTGAGAATAAAAACTTAAATTAAAAGAAATAAAGGAAGCTATAAAGTTTGAGGCATAAATTAAACATGCAAAAAAAGCGATGAACTTGAAAGCTCTACCTTCAACAAGGACGATAGCTCTAAAAATAAAAATGACGATTATAAATGGCACAATTAACATTAAAGCACCTTGGATGCTTAGACTTACAGCATATAGGAAAGATTTAATGTCTGCAGGAATATACTGAGAAAATAAAATAGCGAAGAATAGCGATAATATTAACGTAATAGGAATTTTTTTAATTAGCTTCATATCTTTAGGTATTGAGATTGTGATTTAGCTTTTAGCATATTACACAAGTTTTTATTATTTAAAACTGTTGTGATTTTTTATTTTCTGTCCACATAGGAATGATTTAAAAAAACAACTAAATACAAAAAAATTATTGCTAATGCAAAAAAATGTATTTAGGATAGCCTCATAACGTAAATAGTAGTGGGCTTTATGATCTTAAAATTAAAAAACGTATTCTCAATCTTCTTGCTGTTCCTTTCTCTCAATTTGGCTCTGTCGCATCTGTAATATGATGCAAAAACTTTCAAATTATGGGAGTGTTCATAAATAGATAGAAAGAGCTAAAGCTTTGTTAAAAAATAAAACAAGGGATAATCTTAGCATTTCAGAACACTTGCTAAAGCGTTTAGTCTTGCGATTTAATCTAGCAAGCATATCCCTTAAGGAGGAATTGAAGCTCTCAACCAAACAAGTTTCAGACTTTGTCTGCAGATGTATTTGAGCAATTTTATAATGACAATAGACCTCATACCCATCTGTACGCATATAACGAATTTGGTATTTTTCTTCTAGCTCACGAGCTAAATCTACGTAATTTTCTTTATCACCTGAACCTACTTTAAACGCAACAGTTTTGAATCTGTCCCTATCGACAGCAGTCCATATTCTTGTTTTATTCTCTTTTTTTGACGTATGTATATAGCTCATCCATCTCTAATATCTCTATACGCTTCTTATCTCCCTCTATCTTTTGATTCGTCACCATCTCATCTACTACTTTCCCTGCTTGTTTGATCCAATAAAATACTGTACTTAACGGGATATTTAATATGTGAGCTATCCTCCTAATTCCGCAGTTATTTAGATACATCTTTATCACCATGCTCCTCTCTTTATTACCATATTTCCAATTCTTCCTACCATCTCCTTCTGTAAAGTTTTTATTACAACTCTTACATTTGTATCTCTGCTTTTTCCTTGCATATCCATTTTTTGATACCCCTTTCCCTTTGCAATATTTACATTCTATTTTCTCCATTTTTCCCTTTCTTTTTTTTCCTTCCCTCTCCTTATATCACATTCTTTTCTTCTTTCCTATCCCTTTTAAAACACTCCCCAAATTATTTGTATATTTTTCCATTAAGCAGTTAGTGAAAGAAATTTGGGAGTGTTGCCATAAGATAGATAAGATGCTAAAATGAATATAGCGAGCAACAAAGAAAATAGAAATATGAATACAGAGTGTAAAAAATGCAGTAGCAGTAAATACGTTAAGAATGGTAATATTAGGGGTATGCAAAGGTATAAATGCAAAGAGTGTGGATGTAATTTTACAAGCACTAAATTAAGAGGCTGTTCGCCAGAGATGAAGGCTCTGGCAGTGTTATTGTACAGCATGGGAAAAAGTAGCTTTAGATGGCTAGGGAAATTATTTAAAGTAGCTCATACTAGCGTATATAAGTGGATAATACTGTATGCTAAAAAGATACCAAGACCAACAGTGCCGGAAGAATTGAGAGAAGTTGAAATAGATGAGATGTGGCATTTTGTAGATTCAAAAAAAACAAATTATGGATATGGAAAGCCTATAGTAGGGAGCTCAAGAGAGTTGTTGCCTGGGTGGTTGGTAAGCGTAACGTTACAACCTTTAGAAAATTGTGGAAAATCATAAGTAGAGATAATTGCACTTATTACACAGACGCTTGGTCTGTTTATTCAGAGGTTATACCTCGCCATCAACATGTTGTTGGCAAACAACATACACTCTCAATTGAGTCCAATAACTCAAACACAAGGCACAGAATTGCAAGAATGACCAGAAAAACAAAGGTAGTTTCAAAATCTGAAGAAGTTGTCGATCTTACGATTAAGCTCTGGGTACATTTTGAGGATAACAATAATTTCCTAAGTGAGCAGGGCAATTTTATATCTATCTTTGGCTAACACTCTGTAATTTTCTTTATCTCTTGATCAACCGCATTTTTTACAATGGTCGGCAGGTTTTCGTTGAGCCATTTTTTCAACTCAGGCTTTAAAAGCTCTATAACTAGTTCGTTTACTGTTAGGTCTTTACTTTGTTGATGAATTGGCTTTTTATTCTTTGACGGATCAGACGACACCACATCTGTTAAATCCAGTGTATCAAAATTTACATTTTTAAGCTTATTATCAATTAAATAGTCCTTAATATCATCCAACTCTTGGGTAACTTTTCTATTGTTATTCAAATTTAACCTCTGTTTTTTGCATAAACGCTCAATTTGTACATACGATACTTCAAAAATCAAAGGTCTGTGACACGCCAAAATACACTGTGACCTGAGAAGCATAATTTCAAATGACAGCCCTTGAAATTATTTGGAGTATGTCCGCAATATCTTTTAATTATTATCAGCATTGTCGTGTTTAGTCTAGCTTATTTCTGTTATTTAAGAATTGCTATAACAAAAAAAGCCCCCTTTAAACTATTTTATTGTATTTGTACATATTGTTGAATGACACAGTTGACTTTTGCTTGCGCAAGTAGTATAGTCCCGTTTCACTAATCTTGCTGCGCACATAGCTTCGTTTGTTTATAGGTTAATGGGTTTATAGCAGGTGTTGGGAATGTGTTATCAATTTAACATTAAAACAAACGTCCTGCGGCCTTTTATAAAAGATGGTTGCAGTTTTAATAACAACCACTACTACATTCGAGAGTTATTTTTTACATAGCTGCCTTATGTAATAGCTTTTTATATAGGGTATCGTATGCAAAATTTTACATCACTAGATCTGCCTGACTCTCTGCTTAGTTCACTTAAAAGGTTAGGATTCACAACACCCACGCCGATTCAGGCTAAAGCAATTCCAGCAGCGCTTGAAGGGAAAGATATAATAGGTTCAGCTCAAACAGGAACTGGGAAAACCATGGCGTTTTTGATCCCAGTAATTGCCCAGCTTCTGTCATCAAGCAACAGCAAGGCGTTAATAATGACGCCAACCAGAGAACTTGCTGCCCAAGTGCAGAAAGTTATGGATGAGCTTCTTGTTGGAATGGGGAAAATTTCTTCTGTTTTGTTAATAGGTGGGGCGCCAATATTCAAACAAATGCAAAAACTTAAGAGTAATCCACGCATGATTGTTGGTACTCCTGGCAGGATTACGGACCATTTAATTCGTAAAAGTTTAACATTAAAAAACATAAGCTTCCTTGTTGTTGACGAGTCAGACCGCATGTTAGATATGGGGTTTAGTATTCAACTTGATAAGATTGTCGAGTATCTGCCTAAAGAGCGTCAAACATTAATGTTTTCTGCTACTTTTTCTCCAGAAGTTTTGTCTCTATCTAAGAAATACTTGTCTAATCCCGAGCGCATCTCTGTTGGGGAAGTGAATAAGGCTGCTCAACATATCAAACAAGAGACGCTACATACAAATGGCACTAAAAAATATGAGGACTTAATTGCAGAACTAGATAAAAGAGATGGTTCTATACTTGTTTTTGTAAACACCAAAATCGGTGCTGCTAAATTAACAGAGAAACTGGCAAGAAACAATCATAGCGTTGCAACTTTACACGGAGACATTGAACATCGCAAGCGCGAACGTGTGATAGGTGAATTTCGTGCAGGAAACTTCAGAATTATGGTTGCCACCGATGTTGCTTCTCGTGGCCTTGATATCTCTCACATCAAGCATGTAATCAATTATGACATACCAAGAAGCCATGAGGATTATATTCATCGCATAGGCAGAACTGCAAGAGCTGAGAGCACAGGAACAGCGCTGAACTTTATCTTGCCGGAAGAAATAAAGAAATGGAAAATCATTGAGCGTTTAATGAATCCAGGCAGCAATCCTGTAGCCGAGGGTAAACACATGAAGAAGCATTATAATCCATCGAAACGCAAACCTGGAAAGAAGAATTACACCTTCGCAAAACCAAGCTTTCCAAAGGCAAAGAGGACAAGTCATGCCTAGCAAATTTACATATTGACTAAGCTATGCTATTTTTGTTATATGATGAGTGAATGTAATTTTTAATTTTTAGTATTATGGCAGTAAAAAAGGGTTCCAAAAATAACGTCAGCAACCGCGGTAAAGGTGCAGAATTAAAGAAGTTAGATGGCAAAACAGTCAAGCCTATATTGTATAAAGGCGAAAGGTTAGGGCATGGGAATTATATGGCAGCAAAATTTGAGGATGGTAAGCTAGCAAGAGATGGAGAAGGTAGACCAATTCCTTACCAAATGGTTTGATATACTGCCAAAAATCCAAAATCTAGGTCTTTTTAATTGCTCTATTATACCTTACTAGAGGAGCGCATAAATTTAGCATCTTCTCTCTGTTGTGTCCTACTCACGTTGCAGATAGCGCAGAGTGCCTTTGAGATTTATTGATAGAAAATGGTGACACTTCTAATTTGCCAGATGTTGAAGATAAGTTAGCAGATGTTATTACTTACTGATACAATAAAATGACTATACTACTGACAAGGCCTTATGCTCTCTCTATAAACTCAAAACATCGTCTACTAATGCTTGGTAAGAACTCGGTGATTATTCCACTTATAAAGGTACAAAATATAGATATTCAAGTTATGGACGATAACTACGATGTAGTGATTCTTACTAGCCAAAACGCCGTTCATGCTGTTGAAAAAAGTTCCTGGATTAAGCGCAAACCTATATTTGTTGTGGGCAATAAAACCAAAGAAAAATTGCTTCAAATAGGCTGTGGCTGTGTCATGTCGAGCAATGGAACTGCACGTAATTTAGAGGAAACAATCGTAAATAACGTATCAAATACATTAAGAATACTATATTTGTCCGGTGATTATACCTCTTATGATTTGGACATTAAATTAAAATCAAGGGGGTATGATGTTACAAAAAAAACTGCGTATCGAGCGAATGCTGTTCAATCTCTTTCAAAACAGGAAATTGGTGTAATGAACACATCCGATACAATTCTTTTTTATTCTCCCAGAACAGCTAGTGTATTTACCAAGCTTGCATGGCAGTATAGTTTAAGGGGTAATGATAAAGTCGCAATTTGTATAAGCAATAATTGCGCTTCACTTATATCCGAATTAGTTTGGAAAGAGATTAGAATCGCAAATCGGCCTAATGAAAAAGCAATGTTTGCACTATTGTGATGCTGGATTTAAAAAAAGTCGAAGGTAAAATAATATGCATATATGGACCAACTGCGTCTTCTAAATCCAAATTGGCAATAGAGTTTGCTCAGAAAATTGGCGGGGTCATAATAAACGCGGACTCAATGCAAATATACAAAGATGTACCAATTCTAACATCTCAACCAACCGAACATGAAAAAGAAGCTTTAACACACCAACTTTATGGGATGGCTAACCTAACAACAAAATTCTCAGTTAATGAGTGGTTGAAACTTGCCATAAATCAAATCAACGCAACAAGAAAACTCGGATTATCACCGATATTAGTTGGGGGAACGGGGCTTTATTTTTTAAGTTTAATTAGGGGGATTGCTGAAATTCCGCAGATAGAGCAAACCACAAAAGATTATGTAAGGAGTTTAGCCGCAAAATCGCCCCAAGTTGGGGTGCATAAAATATTGATCGATTATGATTCTGAACTTGCTCAAAAGGTTTCTCCAAACGATACAGTAAGGGTGTTAAGGGGGCTTGAGGTTATGATCCAAACTGGTAAATCGATTTTAGAGTGGCAGAAAAATAACGCAAAGTTTTTTGCTGAAACCGAATTTTTTAAAGTTTATCTTTGTCCGCCAAGAGAAAAGTTGTATTCAAATATTAATCAAAGGTTTCTTCAGATGTTAACAAAAGGTGTTGAGGATGAAGTACGAGCTGTCTTTGTTAAACATGAGTACCAATCAATAGTACCTAAAATCATAGGTCTGTCCACTATCAGAGACTATATAATGCATCAAAAAGATTTAGGCACTATGATAAATGAGGTGCAGAAACTCACACGCAACTATGCTAAAAGACAGTACACATGGTTTAATAATCAGCTAAAACATGATGTAGTGGTTGACAACATATTTTGAATATCAATTCTAGATAGTGTCGTCATGAGATTTGTGGTATAATATGAAAGAAAAGATAAATCAGGAGTAAAAATGGATTTAGGGCTACATAGGCATGATATAACAGATAATATGTGGGATTTGATAAAGGATCATTTACCAGGAAGGGAAGGTACGTGGGGAGGTTTGGCACATAATAACAGAGGATTCATTAACGCAGTATTTTGGATATTAAGAACAGGTTCTCCCTGGAGAGATTTGCCTTCAGAATATGGAGGATGGAAAAATACACATAAAAGATTTTGCAGATGGAGAGACAAAAGGATATGGGAGGCTTTATTGGAGATATTTGTGAAAGAACCTGATATGGAATGGTTAATGATAGACGCAAGTCATAGTAAAGTGCATCCACATGCTTCAGGTGCAAAAGGCGGCAATCAAGATATGAGTCGTACAAAAGGGGGCTCAATACAAAGATTCACCTTGCCTTGGATTCACATGGTATGCCACTCAAAGTTATTGTCACAAAAGGCTCAGAAGCTGATTGCAAGCAGGCTGTTAATCTTATTGAAGAGATGAAAGCTGAGTACTTACTAGCCGACAGAGGGTACGATGCTAATTACATAATTGACCATGCCCAAGAATTGGGCATGAGAGTTGTTATTCCTCCTAAAAAGAACAGAATCACCCAGAGAAAATACGATAAAGATTTATACAAAATAAGGCATATTGTAGAAAACACCTTTCTTCATCTTAAAAGATGGAGGGGAATTGCAACCAGATATGCTAAAAATTCAGCTTCTTTTCTTGCCGCAATTCAGATTAGATGCTTATCTCTTTGGCTTAAAATCTCATGACGACATTATCTAGCTCGACAACTAACTTTCCCGTAAAACTGAATTTAGATGGCATGAGTTTTGGACAATGGTAAAAAAAAGTAAGTTCAGTCTCGCACTTGCGCGCAAGACTCTAAGACTTGGAATTTACTATCAAACCTATAGTATATAGGCAGAAGAAAAGCAACTTTTCAATCTATCAAGCTGCACTTAGATACCACACAATAGAATGTTGTAATTATTGTTGGTCGACAAATTGTATAAGAGCCATAGGAGCACAATCTCCTTGCCTAAACCCAGATTTTACAATTCTTGTATAACCACCGTTTCTATCTTTATACCTAGGAGACAAAACTTTAAGTATTTTATCAGCTTCCTGCAATCCGCCACCGAGTTTTGATATAACCATTCTTCTAGCGTGTAAAGAATCGTTTTTGCCAGCAGTTACCAACTTCTCAACCACTGACCTAAGGTCTTTTGCTTTGGGCAAAGTTGTGGTAATTTGCTCATGGTTTATCAAAGACTTGCAAAGATTTCTTATTAAGCTTGTTCTATGAGCACTTCTCCTTGAAAATTTTCTTTTGCTTTTTCTATGTATCACTAGTTTTACCCAAAATTAGTTATTGTCTTCAATATATGTTTTTGCTAATTCTTCCACATTTTTTGGTGGCCAATCTTTTATTTCCATGCCGAACTTTAGCCCCATTTCTGCTAAAATATCTCTAATTTCATAAAGAGATTTTTTCCCGAAATTAGGGATTTTTAACATTTGAGTTTCAGTTTTTGTGACTAAATCTCCAATATATATTATGTTATCATTTTTTAGGCAGTTTTGCGAACGTATGGATAACTCCATATCACAAACCTTTCTCAGTAAGTTTAGGTCGAAAGGAACTACCTTCTCTTTAGGTTTCTCCACTTCTTCGACTTCCCTAAAGTTAATGAAAACTTGTAGCTGTTCCTGAAATATCTTAGCAGCGAAAGCTAATGCTAAATCACTCTTAATCGCGCCGTTTGTTTCTATAGTAAGAAGCAACTTATCATACTCGGTTTTAGAACCAACGCGACTATTTTCTACTTTAAACGAACATCTCAAGACAGGAGAAAAGATTGAATCTATAGCTATGAAGTTGCTTCCGTAACTGAAGTCTTGCTGTTCACTTGCAACCCTATACCCCTTCCCAGATGTTACTATAAACTCCATTTCCAATTTGGTTTCTTTAGTAATATTACAAATTACTAAGTCTGGATTAGTGATTTGAAATCCATCGGACACCTTTATCATACCTGCAGTCACTGGACCGCTTTTAGAAACACTTAAAGTGAACTTTTTATTGTCGAATCCAGCGCTTCCACTAATGATAACCGATTTTAAATTTAATATAATTTCAACAACATCTTCTTTGACTCCTTCAATTGTTGAATATTCATGCTCCACACCACTGATTCTAACAGCGGATATTGCAGTGCCTTGTAATGAAGACAGCAATATTCTTCTTAATGCATTACCAAGCGTAACACCGAATCCCCTCTCTAGAGGTTCTATACTAAAAACACCAACATTATCTGTAGACTTTTCCACAGAATAGCTTGCTGGTTTTATTAAACTAACCCAATTCAAAGAAATATTTGCCCCTTGTGTCGCTTCCTGCATTTAAATACCCTGATAAATTATACTCTTCTTCTTTTAGGTGGTCTAGGACCATTGTGTGGGATTGGGGTGATATCCTTAATGACCGTAAGGTTAATTCCCGTTGAAACTAGCCCCCTTATTGCTGACTCTCTTCCGTTACCAGCTCCTTGTATTTTGACTGACATGGTCTGCATACCAAACTCCAAGGCTTTTTTTCCAGCTATCTCCGCTGTTATTTGCGCTGCGTATGGAGTAGATTTACGAGAACCTTTGAAGCCATTACATCCAGCTGAAGACCATGCTATTACAGCTCCATGCAAATCCGAGATGGTTACTATAGTGTTATTAAAGCTTGCCAATATATGTGCAATCCCAATAGTTACGTTTCTTTTTTTCTTGTTAGCTGTGCTAGATGTAGTTTTTTTATTCATACCTAATCTTTATTTCTAATTATTTAGCAACTTTTTTCTTGCCAGCAATAGCAATTGCTTTACCTTTTCTTGTTCTTGCATTGGTATGCGTTCTTTGTCCACGTACAGGCAATTTCTTCACATGTCTAATGCCCCTATAGCATTTGATATCGATAAGATCTTTAATATTCATAGAGACTTCCATTCGCAAATCACCTTCAACAGCGTACGAAGAGTCTATAACCTCTCTTAATTTCCTTACTTCTTCGTCAGAGAGTTTCATAACCCTTAAATTTGGGTCTATGTTTGCTTTTTCGCATATATTCATTGCTCTATGGTTACCTATGCCATAGATATACGTCAAAGCTGTACTAACTTTCTTGGATGTCGGGATGTTTACACCTGCTATACGCGCCACAGAAAAACCTCTTTATAATATTATTAGTAGTTTCGATTTTAAGGATTCTATAGATTTAAATCGCTAAGTCAAGCACTGAAGTTAAATTTTTGGGGCTACTGAAGAAATTTATGGATTAAAACTCAGTTGATTCTCCAAAATGTGAAAATGGCTTCAGTTTTTTGTTTTTCCATAAGCCATTATTTACAAAACAGATACCACTGCCATTTGTGATATACCCAATGCGCTTCATCGGATAACCAAAAATTTTAGCAAAATCTTTGGCAAAACAATGGAGTTTTTCAACATCTATCGCACATAAAAGGCCATAATCCTCACCCCCTGTGAGCATGACGTCCATACAGTCAAGTCCTAATATGGCACAATCTTCTCTGAAAGCAATAGAGGGGTTTAAAAGTTCTAAATCTATTACCCCCTTGGCGTCAGAAGCTTTGCACAGTTTGCGTAAATCAACCAGCAAACCATCAGAAATGTCCATCATGCATGTTACTGCATCTTGCTCCGCGAGCCAAATCCCTTCCTTTGTTTTTGCTGTTGGGCGCAAAAATGGTTTTTTGTACAGTCCAAACTCGCTCAAAGATTTTTCACAGGCAATCAATCCTAGGTGGGCGTAGCCCAACTCGCCAACTACACAAATTATGTTGGTTGGTTTTGCTGTGCACCTATATTTGATAGCTTTGGTTCTTGCGACCCCAATGATCGTGACACTGATGAATATTCTATCTCTTGATGCGGTTATATCTCCTCCAATAAGTTTAATACCTGTATTTTCACACATGTCGGCAAAATTATGGAGAAATTCTTTTGCATACTCTTGATGCAGCATCGGGATTGAAATGCCACCCAACACAAAAAGAGGAGTAGCTCCCATGGCTGCAACGTCACTTAAATTAACGTGTAGCGCTTTGTGTGCCAGGCTCAATGGGTCGAAGTAAGATGTGCAAAAGTGGACGTCCTCCACAATTATGTCTTTTGTTACAATGTAACTTTGCTCATCTGTAAACTGAATTACCGCAGCATCATCGCCTATATGCGATGGGAATCTGTTTTTAAGCTTGGCGATTAAATCAAGTTCGCTTAACTTAGTATTTTTAATAAAGTAACATTTAGTTCGCTTAACATTTGCGGTGTAAATACATAACTGCGGTTGCCAACTAATTTACGATCATACAAAAAAGAGTAGATAAGTCAAACTATAGCGCAATAACTTTGATTTTGCTGCACTGATCAAGGCGCAAAGTGTGGTAAACCCGCATGAACAACAAGCGAAGTAGCAACAAGTTTAAAGCTATCCAGCTATAACACTTTCAAAATGGTATCAGTGCCCTTAACGCAGGCCTTAAAAATAAAGTTTTATTGTTCAAAATTATTGACATCAAAACAAACTCATTGTAGAGTCTCCCCTAGAATTAGTTACGCTTTTTTAGCGGATGTAGCTCAATGGTAGAGTTCCAGCCTTCCAAGCTGGCTGTGTGGGTTCGATTCCCGTCATCCGCTCCAATATAAGCTATAAAACAAACAAAAATAAAGGAGAAAAAGAAATGGCAGAAGGTAAATTCGAAAGAACCAAACCGCACGTAAACACAGGTACGATAGGACACGTTGACCATGGAAAAACAACTTTAACTGCTGCAATTACGAAGTATTTTAGTAAAAAAGCAGTTAAGTATGATGAGATAGACAAGGCTCCAGAAGAAAAAGAAAGGGGTATAACCATCAACTCTGCGCATGTGGAGTATGAAACTGAAGCAAGGCACTACGCACACGTGGATTGTCCTGGCCACGCCGATTATGTAAAAAACATGATCACAGGTGCGGCACAGATGGATGGTGCGATATTAGTTGTAAGCGCAGTTGACGGACCAATGCCACAAACAAGAGAGCATATCCTACTGGCAAAACAGGTTGGAATAAAAGTGTTGGTAGTGTTTTTAAATAAGGTCGACATGGTAGCTGACGAAGAATTGCTGGAGTTGGTTGAAATCGAAATAAGAGAGTTGTTAACCAAGTATGGATTTGATGGAGACAATACAGTAATAGTTAGGGGGTCTGCGTTAAAGGCATTAACTGAAGAAGGTAGTGATCTGGGTGAAAAATCAATAAGAGAGCTAATGAAGGCTGTTGATGAAAAAATAGAAATGCCTGCTAGGGAGTTAGACAAGCCGTTCTTGATGTCTATTGAAGATGTGTTTTCAATCTCAGGGAGGGGAACCGTGGTAACAGGAAGGATAGAACAAGGTAAAATTAAAGTGGGAGAAGAGATAGAGATAGTTGGAATAAGGCCTAGTCGTAAGAGTGTGGTCACAGGTGTGGAGATGTTTAAGAAAGAGTTGGAGCAAGGAATGGCAGGAGATAATGCCGGACTATTGCTTAGGGGTGTTGCGAAAGAAGAAGTGGAAAGAGGGCAAGTACTGTCGAAGCCTGGTAGCATAACACCGCACACAAGATTTAAGGCGGAGATATATGTGTTGAAAAAAGATGAAGGGGGAAGGCACACGCCGTTCTTCAAGAATTATAGGCCGCAGTTTTATTTTAGAACAACAGACGTTACAGGAGCTGTTGAGCTAAAAGACGGGGTGGAAATGGTAATGCCTGGGGACAACACGGAGATCGTGGTTGAATTGATAGCCCCAATTGCAATGGACAAAGGTTTGAAATTTGCGATCAGAGAAGGCGGCAAGACCGTTGGTGCTGGAGTTGTTACTGAAATTATTAAATAACGTTATATTATCAAATCAATATCCCTGTACTTAGAAAGGTGGTTGGATGTGGCTTGTAACCTTGTATTACAAGCCATGTTTATGTACGTATATTCTGCATCTTTTAAAAGTTGGCATCGTCATTTTTGCGCTCTCGCATTTCGTCACGTACTTTTGTACGCTCCTTATGCTCAGCACTAAATTCCTTGCCAATTCTAAAAATAACTTTGAGTATATACCTCTAGTAAATCAAGAGTTGATGAAATTTATAGACGACAGAGAACTTGGAAAAGAGCGAGAAATACCAGTGATGAGCATAAGGAGCGTACAAAAGTACGTGACGAAATGCGAAGTCCGAAGTATTTTGACGCCAATTTTTCAAGTTATCGGAGTATATATGATCCCTCCGTCAAAATGAGTGAATATTTTAATCTTTTTTAATTCACCACAGCCCTTTTATTCTAATTTAGTTATAGTTTTGAATTGAGGTTAAAATTGGATTTTGGTTGCATTTCCGATTAACCTATCAAGCTCTGTATCAGTGCTACTGATCCAAATTTGGGAAGGAGTTTGACTTAATTCTGCGATTAGATCTGCCTTTCTTCTTTCATCCAAATGTGCGAATATCTCATCCAATAATAAAATTGGAGCGATATTGCTGTGTTGATATATTGCATGAGATTGACCAAGGAGTAAGGCTATGATCATAGATTTTTGTTCACCTGTTGAACATAAATTGGCATGTCGATTTTGCTCTTTATCCATAACAACAACTTCGCTTTTATGGGCACCTATCCCACATTTTTGGATTCTTGAATCATTTAGCCTGTTGCGCTTTAGCTTCTCCATGATAAAATCGCTCACTTTGATTGGATTGCTTGTTTCCAATTGGCTCTCTACTTCTCCTTTCATAAAGAATACGGGCCTGAGGTAAGTCTTGCTAAATGTACTCAAAAATGAGTTTATGATATTTAGGCATTTCTGCCTGTTATCTACAATTTTCACACTCAAATCCGCTATCCTCTGTTCGATTTGGGTCAACCATTTTTCATCCCATCCAACATCACTTAAAATCTTGTTTCTTGACTGCAAAAAATATTCATGTTCTATGACCTGTTTAGCATGTTCTGGGAAAAAATTAAACGTCATCCTATCTATAAATCTTCTTCTTACACTTGGAGATTCTAAAAATAGGTTCTCCATTTGAGGTGTAAGCCAAACAATCCTGAGGAAGTTCAGAATATCAGTTTTTTTTCCAATCTCTTCTTCATCAATTTTAAGAATTTTTTTCCCATTAGAAGAGGTATGTTTAAAATTACATCCAAATAATATTTTTTTACTTGACTCTAAATGCTGATAATAAGCGATTACAGCCCACTCTGCTAAATTTTTGTCAAAGTTAGTTATGATATCACTGTTTGTACTGTTTCTCATCCCCCTGCCTGCATTCAATATGGAAACTGCCTCAAGTACATTAGTTTTCCCAGAACCATTCTTACCCAAAATAAGCACGAATTTTCCGTTAGAATTAACAGCAAGATTTTCATGATTACGAAAATTATGCAGAACTAACTGTGATATATAAGAGCGTGTATTGCCTATGACCAAAACGTTTATATTTTTAAAGGCATTAATACAAATTTACAATTAGAGTCACTTCCACTTTCAACTAACACAGCTCTATCACTTGAATTGAGTTTAAAAACCACCTTCTCACCAGTAAGATTGTCTAGAATATCAAGAATATATCTTGAGTTGAAAGCAGTTGTTATTTCTTCATTTTCATATGAAGCAGGTATATCTATCGTTCCAGAAGCACTTATCTTATCATTTGCATGCAGTGTTATCCTACTTTGATGTATTTTTAGTTTTATCGCCTTGACCTTCTCACTAGAAATTGCTGTGACTAGGTCTATGGCATTTGATAGTTGGTCGATAGAAGCTTCAAGAACCTTGAAGTTATCGTAAGGAATTGCTTTATTATAATCAGGGAACTTCCCATCAATTAGCTTTGAAACCAGAGTTGTATTGCCAATAATAGCAGTGATCTTATTCGGTGAACCCCCTAACGTAATATCGCCCTGGTAGCCTTCAATAAGCTTTAATAATTCAACTGCTGTCTTTCTTGGCAATATGATCTCTGGTAATAACGCTGCATTACTTGGCAAAGTTACTTCTGCCATGGCAAGCCTGTGAACATCAGTTGCAACAGCTCTCAAAACTTTCACCCCATCATCTTCCACAACATGTAAAAAGATGCCGTTTAGATAATATTTTGTATCATCGTACGAAATCGCATGCTTCGTAGCTGAAATTAAATAACTCAAATCACTGCAAGAAATTTTAAACTCACAATCGTGCCGTCCCTCTTCAAAATCTGGAAACTCTTCGGCAGAAAGGCAAGGTAGGATAAATTCGCTCAAACCAGACTTTATCAACATTTTAACTGGTTTTTCAGAAGGCTCAAAAATCAATTGCACCTTTTGATCACTCCCAATCTTTCTCAGCACATCATAAAATGTGTGGATAGGTGTTGTTGTGGTTAAATCACCAGCAACACTGGCTTCAATAACTTCCTTGGCAAAAATCTCTAAATCTGTTGTATAAAATGACATTTTATTTTTCTTTGTGCTAATTTTGACATTAGACAAAATGGGTTTTGCATTCCTCTTCTCTACAATTGACTGAATATGCCCTAAAGCTTCTAACAACTCACTACTATTTACCTGTACTTTCATGCGATATAATTGCTAAATATCAAAATTAACTACCAAGATAATAAATTAAGTTTATAAATTTGCAAGCAAAGCCTTGCATCCTGACCCTGTTATTAACATTTATACTCCGCATCACATTTTGGATTTTATGTTTTGAGCATCTCTTTGTACGCTTCTCATGCCCATTACCTATATCCCTAGCTTTTTAGGAGTTATAGATCATCTGTAAATTTTGTTAAAGTTTAATTAACTTATCAAAGATATATACCTCTCGTAAATCAAGAGTTGATGAAATTTATAGACGACAGAGAACTTGGAAAAGAGCGAGGAATACGAGTGATGAGCATGAGGAGCGTACAAAAGTACGTGACGAAATGCGAAGTCCGAAGTATGACGACGCCAATTTTTCAAGTTATCGGAGTATACACCATTATGGTCGACTTTTTGGCGTATCGTCATGAGTGCGTAAAAACTCAATTAAGTCCACCCTATCCTGAATAACTTTGATTCCAGCAAATGCCATTTTTGTCCCAGGCACATGCTTTTTCGGAGACTTGAGATAGGCGATTAATTCCTGATAGCTCCACACATCGCCTGCTTTTCCTTTGTTCGCCATTGCATCTGAATAAGCGAAAGTTTGCTTAGATGCCACTTTACTTCCCACAACACCCCATAAATTAGGTCCTACTTTGTTCGCTTCTCCCTTATTAATCGTGTGACAAATTGCACATTTTTTAAATGTAGACTCTCCGCTGGTATAATTAGCTTGTGCGAAAAGGGCTTTAATGTCGATTTTCGTCTCGTCAACCTCTTCTTGTTTTATATCCTCGGGTCCTGTTGCTATTTCAACTTTATACCCCTTTTTTTCAATTCTAATTTCTGGATAGTATATTAAATTTCCAATATTAATTGAAAATATGACGGCAAAAATTGCAAGGGCAATTGAAATTGCCATTTTATCAAACTCGTAGTTATTCATTTTTCATCGTCATGACTTCTATTCCGGGAACTAAACCAGCATCATTGTACAAAATATCAGACTATATTCAACTATAATTTTCCAGCTTTGGTTGCTGAGAAATGGACTATGGTTGAAACAACATAAAAAACAAAGGTGTATTTTATGTTGCTTCAACTGTAATTGAGGAATGATGTTTTTAACGCTCTGTGCTCCCACATGTGGATTGATAACAGTGATCCTCAAGATAAAGAATTGGGGAGGAGATATCTGGCATTATGTCTGAAGCATCGTAAATGATTGGATCAGAAGCGTTATTGACCTGATTACTTATCACAAAACTCTCCTCATCCATATTTCCTGGGATATTGCCCGGTTGTAGCAGAATCTTCCTTACATCCTCTCCTAACTCTTTTACCAAAGCTTCGACATGGTGTGAATATAGTTTAGAAAAATCAAACCCAGCCTCATTCAAAGGTTTTATAGATTCAATCCCTAATTCTTTTACCAAACCTACGGTATAGTATGGATAAGAATTGAGTATAGAGAAATCAACCCCCAACTCTTTCAGGGAGTGTTGCCATAAGATAGATAAGATGCTAAAATGAATATAGCGAGCAACAAAGAAAATAGAAATATGAATACAGAGTGTAAAAAATGCAGTAGCAGTAAATACGTTAAGAATGGTAATATTAGGGGTATGCAAAGGTATAAATGCAAAGAGTGTGGATGTAATTTTACAAGCACTAAATTAAGAGGCTGTTCGCCAGAGATGAAGGCTCTGGCAGTGTTATTGTACAGCATGGAAAAAAGTAGCTTTAGATGGCTAGGGAAATTATTTAAAGTAGCTCATACTAGCGTATATAAGTGGATAATACTGTATGCTAAAAAGATACCAAGACCAACAGTGCCGGAAGAATTGAGAGAAGTTGAAATAGATGAGATGTGGCATTTTGTAGATTCAAAAAAACAAATTATGGATATGGAAAGCCTATAGTAGGGAGCTCAAGAGAGTTGTTGCCTGGGTGGTTGGTAAGCGTAACGTTACAACCTTTAGAAAATTGTGGAAAATCATAAGTAGAGATAATTGCACTTATTACACAGACGCTTGGTCTGTTTATTCAGAGGTTATACCTCGCCATCAACATGTTGTTGGCAAACAACATACACTCTCAATTGAGTCCAATAACTCAAACACAAGGCACAGAATTGCAAGAATGACCAGAAAAACAAAGGTAGTTTCAAAATCTGAAGAAGTTGTCGATCTTACGATTAAGCTCTGGGTACATTTTGAGGATAACAATAATTTCCTAAGTGAGCAGGGCAATTTTATATCTATCTTTGGCTAACACTCTGATACTGTGGAAATATGACAACGCCAATTTTTAAAAAACCCTGGATATAACGCGTTTTTTGACAATGCTGCATACCCCAGCTAAAAATATCAACAGACAGCTAATCCATATCAAGTTAACCATAGGATTAAATTGCACGTTCAATATCACACTTTGGGAATTATTGGGTGAATTTATGGAAAAGTATAAATCGTAAAAGAAATTCCTAATAATGCCGACCTCAGCAGTCTGCTGTTGCTCAATTGGAAAGAATCTGATTTCTGGATATACTTTGGCTCCGTTGCCAACCTCTATTACTGCCGTTTTAGTAAAATAATTTTCCATGGTGCGATATTGTATGTCTCTTAGTGTGATTGGCGTATTTCTAAAACTGACGGTTTCTTGGATGTTGATGTTTACCTGGAGTTCTTCTCTCAAGTTATAATACAAAGAAACCGATAAAACCAAAAAGCCAAACCCACAATGCGCCAATAACATTGGTAATTTACTGAAATTTCTTGTTCTCATCCATTTGATCAACGTAATGAGAATTAGGTATAATGAAACAACAACCCCAAAAACAGCATAAGTATAGCTTCTTGTTGAAACTCCAATAAGCAGTGTGGAGCCTATAAAACTCACAACAAGAGAACCAATTGTTAATCTACCAAAATTAAATTTACGTTCTTTTTCAGCATATGTGCACAAAAAGACAAGTCCTATAACCAAAGGTGGAACAACCGCATTGTAATATTCCACGCTTGTTGACACACTTTGTTTAAAAAATACTTCAAGTATTATTGGATAGATGGTGCCCAAAGCAATAACAGCCGCTATAATTGACAGAATTATGTTGTTTAGTAATATCAGTTTATTACTATGCAACTCCTTAACTACAAGCTTTTTAAAGTTCAGCATATATAAAAATAGCGAAATAGCAGTTATAAAAAAGATCGATAGCAATATTAAAACTCCTCTTTTTGAATCTTGAGCAAAGGAATGAACTGAGGTGATAACGCCTGAGCGCACTATAAATGCTCCAAGCATTACTAAAGTAAAGGTAATTATACTAAGTAAAATCGCCCAATTCAGTTGAGTGCGTGATTTGCCTGCAATCATCAAAGAGTGTATCAATGCTGAAGAAGTGATCCAAGGCATTAACGAAGCGTTTTCCACAGGGTCCCAAAACCAAAATCCTCCCCATCCCAGCTCTCTATATGCCCACCATGCGCCTGTTGCAATCCCAGCGGTTAAAAAACTCCAAGCGAACATAACCCAAGGTTTTATTGACTTCGCCCAGTCTGATGTATCTTTCGTGATTAGAACTGCTAAGCTTGCAGAAAAAGGCAATGAAAAACCAACATATCCCAGGTATAAAATTGGTGGATGGAAAGAAACGCCGATATCCTGTAAAAGTGGATTCATTCCTAATCCGTTTAAAGGTGCTGGTATCATTCTTTCAAAGGGGTTAGAAGTAAAGATTGTAAATAAAACAAAGCCAGCAGCCAGTAATGCCTGTATCACCAAAGTAATATTTCGATTTGGGCCGTGGCTTGTGCAAAAAATTCCGTAAAAAGCTGAAGGTATACATATCGCTAACGTCCAAAGTAGCATTGACCCCTCATGGTTGCTCCATGCCCCTGCTATTTTATATAACAATGGTTTTAGTTTATGCGAGTGATATGCTACGTTTAGCACAGAAAAGTCCGACGTAATATGGCAAATAATCAGTGAACAAAAACTGAAAGCCACTGCAGTCAAAACAATTAGCCATAAAGTCACTATTATCCTGCCCCTATTTTTGGGTGGATATAAATTGCAGAATATAATCGCAACCAAACTTACTAGCGATATATGCAGAGAAAGATTTCCAATTTCAGCGAACATTTTATTTATTTTGTTACTTACGCATAATCAACACCTGATCTATGCTTCATATCACATAACATGAAATATTTACAAGTGGATATAGAATATCATTATTACATTACGTATCTAATTGCAAACATATCTGGGTTTCAACTTCAGGAGTCTTATATAATTGCTCATAGCTCACAATATGTGGACGATAATGACTTGGAGTTGGATGTATATAATTGCAAAAAAACAGCCCAGCCCTATAGAAATATGGCCAGCTCCTTAAAAGACCTCTCCTGCGACAAAAAGAAGATGGAGAATATGCTTATGGCTTTCCATTTCTTGCCAGGTGATACGATAAGCAATAGGAAGGATGGACAAGAGCATAGCAGAGTGTTAGCCAAAGATAGATATAAAATTGCCCTGCTCACTTAGGAAATTATTGTTATCCTCAAAATGTACCCAGAGCTTAATCGTAAGATCGACAACTTCTTCAGATTTTGAAACTACCTTTGTTTTTCTGGTCATTCTTGCAATTCTGTGCCTTGTGTTTGAGTTATTGGACTCAATTGAGAGTGTATGTTGTTTGCCAACAACATGTTGATGGCGAGGTATAACCTCTGGTTCTGTCGCATCTGTGAAAATTCAGTGCAAAAAGTGAAAAGTGAAAATTTCAAAGTGCGGAAAATCGGGAGTTAAAAATTCTTAATTTTTACTTTTTATTTCAAAAATTAACAGATGCGACAGAACCGACTTGCATCAACAAAAGTAAATACCTCGCTCATATATCCTTGAGATTTTAGTTGATCTCTAAAAATGGCAAAGATTTTTGATAACAAATTTGTTCCTATCTTTGAGCGGATTCTACTAAAAACGCTATAATCAGGTGTGGCTTCGGTTAAATCAAAATCACAAAACCACTTGGCTGCAACACTGTCACTCAAATATCTTTCTAGTTCACGATCTGACAAATCTTCCATAAACTGTAACAACAAGCATTTAAATAAACGTAAAACACCATATCCCTTATAATTAGCAGGAGATTCAATTCCCTTCAGCTCTTGCTCTGCTGCCCCAAAATTAAACAGCTCCTTAAATTTGCGATATTGATGCTCACTACCAACCAATTGATCCAAACATACCATTATTATTTGATGCGCTGATGACATTTTTCTCTTCTTTATTCTGTAATCCACTCCACTATACCTTTCTTTATTCCATCTTGCAACACTCCCATAATAACAGAAGATTCATTAACGCAGTATTTTGGGTTCTGTCGCATCTGTTAATTTTTGAAATAAAAAGTAAAAATTAAGAATTTTTAACTCCCGATTTTCCGCACTTTGAAATTTTCACTTTTCACTTTTTGCACTGAATTTTCACAGATGCGACAGAACCGTATATAGCTCATCCATCTCTAATATCTCTATACGCCTCTTATCTCCCTCTATCTTTTGATTCGTCACCATCTCATCTACTACTTTCCCTGCTTGTTTGATCCAATAAAATACTGTACTTAACGGGATATTTAATATGTGAGCTATCCTCCTAATTCCGCAGTTATTTAGATACATCTTTATCACCATGCTCCTCTCTTTATTACCATATTTCCAATTCTTCCTACCATCTCCTTCTGTAAAGTTTTTATTACAACTCTTACATTTGTATCTCTGCTTTTTCCTTGCATATCCATTTTTTGATACCTCTTTCCCTTTGCAATATTTACATTCTATTTTCTCCATTTTTCCCTTTCTTTTTTTTCCTTCCCTCTCCTTATATCACATTCTTTTCTTCTTTCCTATCCTTTTTAAAACACTCCCAATTTGGTTATTGTTGGCGATGTTGACTTTGCGTTATATTTGAGCTAAAAAGTAAGCTGAGATTTAATGTAATTAAGTATATAAAAGATGGCAACGAAAAGGACATATCAACCAAGTAACTTAGTGCGTAAAAAAAGGCATGGGTTTAGAGCGAGGATGGCTACCGTTGGTGGTAGAAAAGTTATTAACAACAGAAGAAGGCAAGGTAGAAAAGAATTGTCAGCATAGGTTGTACTATTGCATTTGAAAGATTTTAAGATTACCAAAAAAGCTGAGTATCAAAAGTTATTCAGTGAAGCTAATAAGGTAATTAGTAAGTACTTCATTGTGCTCTACCAGCCCCCTGAACCGAGCGAATTGCGCAAGTTTAGATACGGTATAACCGCGAGTAAAAAAGTGGGAAATGCGGTTGAACGGAACAGATGTAAGAGGATCGTTAGAGTTTTAATGAAAGATATTTGTGCAAGGGCTATTGACGAGAACATAAACATCAACATCAATGTAATTGCACGCAAATTTGTTACAGGTAAAAGTTTCTCTAGTATAAAAAGTGATTTTATGTTTTGTTTAAACAAAATATTTAGCAATGAAAGACGCAGTATCAAAGATAATTAAAGGTTTGTGCCTGATGTTTTTGGCGGTGTACCAAAACATGATATCACCATATATGGCACCTTCTTGCAGGTATTATCCTAGTTGTTCTAACTATGCTAAAGAAGCCGTAAAAGAATTTGGGATAAAGGGAATATTTCTAACATTTAAGAGAATACTAAGATGTAGCCCGTTTTCCAAAGGGGGATATGACCCTATCCCACAAAAGTCTGCAAAGACTGATAAATATAAATAAGTAATTAATTGATTAGTTAAATGAGTAATAATCTTAGAACAGTGTTAGTTTCGGTGTTATCTATGTTGGTTCTGATTTTTTGGCAGATATATTTTGTAAAGAAAGAAGCCCCAGCTCCTGTTGCGCCACAACAAAATGTCCAAAAACTTGAAGGACACGATTTTTTAGCGGCTAAAGATAACACAAGCCAGGGAGAAGAATCAAAGGGAGCCAGAGTCATTTTTCAAAATGGTGCGATTACTGGTTCAATTAACTTAGTTGGGGCGAAAATAGATGACTTGACTCTATTACGTTATCAAAAGACTGTTCAGGAAGACAGTGAAGATGTGGTGTTGTTATCACCAGTACATACAAAAGAGGTATATTATGCTGAGTTTGGCTGGTTATCAGGTGATAGAAATGTGAAATTACCAGACAATAAAACTGTCTGGAGTGCAGATAAACATGAGTTGAAGCCAAATGATAAAGTAAAGCTTACGTGGAAGAATGTAGATGGCTTGAGATTCGTAATAACAATAACAATGGATGAAAATTACATGTTTACCATTGAACAAAGTGTTTCTGGCAAACAAGGCTTTGACCTAAAACCATATGCTGCCTTAAGTAGAGGTAAACATGGGAATGGAGAAAGTCAAATGTTAATCCATGAAGGTGGGGTTGGAGTGTTTGAAAACAAACTACAGGAAGTAACTTTTGACGATTTAAACGATAAAAAATTATATAAATTTTCCGATGCAAATAACGGTTGGTTTGGCTTTTCTGATAAGTACTGGCTCACTGCAATTATTCCAGAAAAGTCTGGATTGTCAGCTAGATTTATCGAATATACTTCTGGTCAAGAACAAAGGTACCAAGCAGATGGTGTAATGGATGGGCAAAGTTTGGACGGTGAAGCAAATGGTGTTAGGTTCAGATTTTTTGCCGGCGCAAAAGAATTAAAGTTACTTGATGAATATGAGCAAAAATATAATATTAAACTTTTTGATAGGGCGGTTGATTTTGGGGTTTTATATTTTATCACGAAGCCTATATTTCTTGCTCTGAATTTTTTTCATTCCTTGGTTGGTAATTTTGGTGTTGCAATCATTTTACTTACGGTATTTATCAAACTGCTACTCTTCCCTTTGGCTTATAAAGGATTCAAAGGAATGAATAGGCTGAAAGATCTTCAGCCTGAAATGGCAAGGTTAAAAAAAGTCTGCGGTGATGATAACGTCAAGCTACAAAAAGCTATGGTAGAATTATATAAGAAAGAAAAAGTTAACCCTGTTAGTGGTTGTCTACCTTTGTTACTTCAAATGCCTGTGTTCTTTGCTCTTTATAAAGTTCTTTACGTTACTTTAGAAATGAGGCACGCAGAGTTTTATGGATGGATTAATGACTTATCTGCTCTGGATCCGACGAATATTTTTACTTTATTCGGTTTAATACCTTGGAGTCCACCAAGCTTCCTTCATATTGGTGTTTTGCCAATAGTTATGTCATTAACATTATTCTTACAACAAGGGTTGAACCCGCAACCAACTGACCCAACCCAAGCTAAAGTTATGAAGCTATTGCCGTTGATATTTTTATTTATGTTTGCTTCTTTTCCTTCTGGTTTGGTATTATATTGGTCGTGGAGTAATATTCTTTCCATTATTCAACAGATTTTAATTAAGAGAATTACAAAATAGTGAGCACGAAGAGACACAAGGGTAAAATAGTTGTTGCCATGTCTGGCGGGGTTGATAGTTCCACCGTTGCTGCAATGCTTCATGAAGAAAATTATGAAGTAATAGGGGTCACCCTGCAACTTTATGATGTTGGAGAAATGGCATTAAAAACTAAGGCGTGTTGCGCAGGACAAGACATATATGATGCGAAGAATGCTGCAGATATAATCGGCATACCGCATTATGTCTTGAATTATGAGAATCTTTTTAGCCAAAAAGTTATAGAAGATTTTGTGGACAGTTATGTTGCTGGAGAAACGCCAATTCCATGTGTTAAATGCAATCAAAAGGTAAAATTTGAAGACCTATACAAAATGGCCAAAGACTTGGGGGCTAAAGCACTTGCAACCGGACATTACGTGAGGAAGGAAAGAGCTAATGGTGAAGATATGCTTTTGAAGGGGGTTGATGCCAATAAAGACCAAAGCTATTTTTTATTTGCTACAACGAAGGAGCAACTTAATTTCTTAGAATTCCCATTGGGTGGTTTAGTGAAAGAAGAAACAAGAGCCCTTGCCATAAAATATGGTTTGAACGTTGCAAATAAAGCCGAAAGCCAGGATATCTGTTTTGTACCGAATGGTAATTATTCAGAGGTTATCAGAAAATTAAGACCACAGTCCTATCAACCAGGGAACATTGTTTCCAAGGATGGGATTGTTTTGGGGCACCATGATGGCATAGTCAACTTCACTGTTGGTCAACGAAAAGGGATAGGGATCGCCCATAAAACACCTCTTTATGTAATACAAATTGATGCCAAGAACAACCAAGTTGTTGTGGGTGAAAAAGATGATCTGAAATCTGCTCGCTTAAAAATCAAAGAAGTGAATTGGTTAGCCCAAGATGCGGACTTACAAAAAGAATTTAGATGCTCAGTGCGACTGCGCTCCAACCACGAAGAAATCAACGCCACCGTAAAATATTTGGGAAATGGTTATGCAGATGTTACACTTGATTCTTTTTACTATGGGATCACCCCGGGGCAAGCATGCGTTATGTATGATGGTGATAGGGTTCTTGGGGGTGGGTGGATAATGAAAAATAGTATGGAGTAAAATTTAGTGCGCACAATAGATAAATTAGCCAACTATATACAGAGCACCTTGTGGTTTAGGGTTACGTTAATTAACTATCTATTATTGCCTTTCTCTCTGGTATACAGCTTAATACGAAACCTGAGATATTATTTTTTTCAGACCCCAGTACATTTTAAAAGCAAGGTAATCTGTGTGGGCAATTCTGTATCTGGTGGTGCCGGGAAAACCCCTGTTGTTATAAGATTAGCCATTTTGTTAAAAGAAGGTGACAAAAAGGTTGCTGTGGTTGCAAGAGGATACAAAGGTGTTTTAAGCAATTCAAAAGAAGCTATAAAGGTGGATTTGGACAAGCACTCATATAGAGAAGTTGGTGATGAGACCATGCTTGTAGCAAAATATGCTGATGTTTTTATTTCAGCTAACAGGGCTTTAGCAATAAAAGAGGCGCAAAAATATGGGGCTGAAATTATAATATTGGATGATGGTTTCCAGGATAATACGATACATAAAGATTTATCTATACTGGTGATCAGCTCAGCCGAAATTAAAAATAAGTTCTTAATTCCAGCTGGTCCAATGAGGGAGAGTCTGAATACAAGTTTAAAAAAAGCTGACATTGTAATTGTTCCTGAAAATAAGCAATATGCGTTGCAAGGAAAATATCTGGTTGGAAAGGAGGTTTTAAAGCAAGGGCAGGTTATCAGTAACGCAAAAGAACTGGAGGGAAACCAATACATACTTTTGTGTGCTATTGCTCAGCCTGATAGGGTGGTAACAACTGCTAGAGAGTTAGGTGCAATAATTAAGAAGAAGCATTTCTATCCAGACCACTATAGTTTTTCTGAAAGGGAATTGAAAGTGATTTATAAACAAGCCCAAAAATATAACTGCAAAGTTTTGACAACAACAAAAGATTATGTAAGACTACCCCAAGATTACCTTGAAGATACTGCTGTGTTAAAGTATTACGTTGAGTTTGATGATGAGGAGAAGTTAAGGGAGAAGATATATAACCTTTTTGATTGAAAATATGTTTGAAGCCATTCAAGAAATAATAATTATCATTCTACCCATATTAGCTAAAATACTGATGTTTTTAATACCATTGCTTTTATGTGTGGCATATTTGACTTTAGCAGAAAGAAAGATTATAGGTTGGATGCAATTGAGGGTAGGGCCAAGTAGGGTTGGGTTTTTGGGACTGTTACAACCAATTGCTGATGTGGTAAAGCTAATTTTTAAAGAGCCGATAATCCCAAACTCAGCTGATAGAGTACTATTTTTGTTGGCCCCAATAATCACTTTTTCATTAGCAATGATTGGTTGGGCAGTCATTCCAATTGATAATTTTGTTATTGCAGATTTAAGTATTGGTGTGATGTATGTGTTGGCAGTCTCTTCTTTGGGGGTGTATGGTATTATAGTCGCTGGCTGGGCTAGTAACTCAAGGTATGCATTCTTTGGTGCCATCAGATCAGCAGCACAAATGATTTCCTACGAAGTGGCAATTGGGCTTTGCGTTGTGTGTGTTTTGCTGGCTACTGGGTCATTAAATCTCACTGAGGTTGTGAATGCGCAAAAAAACATGCCACTACACATGGAATTGCTACTCTTCCCAATGTCGGTTGTGTTTTTTATTTCCATATTGGCAGAGACAAACAGACATCCTTTTGATTTGCCAGAGGCGGAATCTGAATTGGTTGCTGGGTATAACGTTGAGTACTCATCCATGTCTTTCGCTCTGTTTTTTTTAGGTGAATACGCCAATATGATATTAATGAGTGCCTTTATGGTGCTATTGTTTATGGGGGGTTGGTTACCACCATTTAACTTGGGATTTTTAGGCTTTGTTCCTGGTATGGTATGGTTTGTTTTAAAAGTAATGTTTTGCTTGTTTATTTTCATTTGGATCAGAGCATCGATCCCAAGATTCAGGTATGATCAGCTAATGAGGCTTGGTTGGAAGGTGTTTTTACCTTTCACGTTGGTTTGGACAGTTGTGATTGCTGCTGTTGTTGTGTATACCTAATTATCAAAAAGCTCATTCAGCCGCATGCTCAATTTTGGAATTACTTTTAAAGATTTATATTCATACGTGGGGCTTGAGAAACTTGATGAGACTTTCTTGAAATATTTGGGGGAGAATAACCAAAGTTTATTGCAGAAATTACTGGTTTACAGATTAGAGGGTGGTTTTCAATCTGACATAACGATTGAACTTGCCCCATTTTTAGAAAGTTTTTTGATTGCGTTGTTTAAACTTGATTATAATGCTGAGAAAAATTTTAATTACCATAAAAGACTTGGCTTATTATTTGAATGCAGAAGAAAATTCATACAAAGAAGAGTAAGGCGAGATGATTATGATCAAGCTAAATTTAATGACGCTATAACAGCGTTAAAAAATTCTAAGGTTGACCTTGATGATGAAGTGTCCATTGCAGAGAACATTTTGAGGTGGCTTGACGAGGATAATGAAGCGATGTTGTTGGCATCCAAAATCTATGCCTCATGGGTACTTTATGATGAAATTGGTCAGAAGAAATATAAGGACGGAGTATTGTTTAAACTGCCTAAAAAACTGCATTTCGACAAACTGATTGAGTACGCAACAGATATAAGTGGAGCAAAATATTTCAAAGCTGATAAACTTCGCCATAGAGAAGGTTTCGATTGCACAGATTCTAAGCTAAGTCAGGAAAAGGCAATAACACATGCAAATTATTGCATACATTGTCATCACCAAAATAAAGATTCTTGCTCCAAAGGTCTTTACAAAAAGAATGAAGAGGTTGAAACTAACCAGTTAGGAACAGAGCTCAAAGGCTGCCCTTTGGGAGAAAAAATTTCCGAGATGAACTTTCTTAAAAAAGAAGGAATTGTTTTGGGTGCCTTTGCAACTGCGATTATCGATAACCCAATGGTTGCAGGAACCGGGCATAGAATCTGCAATGATTGTATGAAGTCCTGTATATATCAAAAACAAGAACCAGTCGATATACCATTAATTGAAACAAAAATATTAGACGATGTACTAAAGTTGGATTGGGGATTTGAGATATATAGCCTACTGACCAGATGGAATCCTTTAAAATCAGATGGATATTTACCAAAAAGACCCAACAATAATAAAGTATTGGTAGTTGGACTAGGGCCTGCAGGTTTTACTTTAGCACATTACTTAATTAATGAGGGATTCACAGTTGTAGGAATAGAGGGGCTAAAAATTGAGCCCATGGATCAGAACATCACTGGAATAACACAAGACGGTGATCGGGTTGACTTCAAACCCATAAAGCACCTATCAGAGATAGAGGAACCACTCAGCGAGAGAAAAGCTTATGGCTTTGGTGGTGTTGTCGAGTATGGCATTACTGTGAGATGGAACAAGAATTACCTCACTATATTAAGACTGCTTTTGGAAAGACGCGAAAATTTCAGAATGTATGGCGGAATAAGGTTTGGTAGCACAATCACCTATAATTCAGCAAAAGAGCTTGGGTTTAGCCACGTTGCACTTGCAGTTGGAGCTGGTAAACCACTTGTTCCTGATATCCCAAATATTTTGGTCAAGGGGGTAAAGACTGCCTCTGACTTTCTTATGTCTCTTCACACACTTGGTCCTGCAAGAAAAAATAGTTTGGCTAATTTACAAATAAGGCTGCCGATAGTTGTGATAGGCGGAGGACTTACTTCAATTGACACGGCAACTGAAAGTTTGGCTTATTACCCCATTATGGTAGAAAAGTTATTGTGTGAATATGAAAAGATTTCGACCAAGTTATATGAAAAGCTGGATGAGGAAGAGAAAGAAATTGCAGCAGAATTTATTCATCACGCCCAAGAACTACGCAAACATCCAAGCAAAAAGCTTGAGTTATTAAGGAAGTGGGGTGGAGCAAAAATAATATACAGAAAAAGATTGGAAGAGTCACCAGCCTACAGGCTTAGCCACGAAGAACTGGAAAAAGCTCTTGAAGAAGGGGTTGAATTTGTGGATAAGACTTATCCAATTGAAGTAACCGTGGATAAATATGGACACTGCAAATCGGTTATCTGTAACTCTAAAGATATTCAAGCAAGAACCATTTTTATTGCAACCGGGACTGCGCCTAACACAACGTTGTCCAGGGAAGATGTTGAACATTTTGTATTGGATTGGAAGTACTTTAAAATTCAAAATGATGAATTTTTTACAAGAATAGAAAAGGATTTTAGTATGAGTGTTTTAGGTGATGCACATCCAAAATATGCAGGAAGTGTTGTAAAAGCCATGGCGAGTGCAAAGAATAGCTATAAAAAAATTGCACAACAAGTTTTGTTGGCGTGCCAAAGCAACTTGCAAAAAGCGTCAGACTTTTTTGCCTCACTGGATGGATTGTTGATGTCCAAGGTTGTTGAGGTTAAGAGGTTGACTCCAAATGTTGTTGAACTTCTGATCAAAGCTCCATTATCTGCCCGTGAATTCCAACCAGGACAGTTTTACAGGCTTCAAAATTACGAATCAAATGTTCAAAACGTTAAAGCAATGGAACCTTTAGCATTGACTGGTGCGATGGTGGATAAGGAGAAAGGGGTTGTTTCGTTCATAGTATTGGAAATTGGGGCTTCTTCTAATATTTGCCAACACCTGAAAACTGGTGAGATTGTCAGCTTGATGGGACCGACTGGTTCTCCAACTTATATACCCAAAAAAGAGATGGTTATATTAGTAGGCGGAGGGTTGGGAAACGCCGTACTATTTTCTATAGGCAAAGCGTTGAGGGATAACGGGTGTTATGTTTTATATTTTGCGGGCTATAAAAAATATACCGACGTTTTTAAAGTTCAAGAAATAGAGGGGGCAGCTGATAAAATTATTTGGTGTTGTGACGAAAAAGAACTAACCCCATCTAGGAGTCAGGACAGCTCATTCCATGGCAACATAGTCGCTGCATTCTCAGAATATAACCGAAAATTTTGCGTGTCGAGTGACTTTGCACTAAATAAATTTGATAGGTTGATCACTATTGGTTCGGACTCCATGATGAAAGCTGTGGCTTATGCAATTCAGAGTAACTTGAGACATTTGTTTAGTCCAAGGCTGAAAGCCATTGCATCTATAAACTCGCCAATGCAGTGCATGATGAAGGAAATATGTGCCCAGTGCTTGCAAAAGCACATTGATCCAAAAACCCAAAAGATTAGTTATGTGTACAGCTGCTTTAATCAAGATCAGGAGTTGGCATTAGTGGATTTTGAGCATCTAAGCTGTAGATTGAAACAAAATAGCTTGCTTGAGAAGGTGCCTCAAACAATTTAAACGTTGGTACAATTTATAGACGACAGATAATTTTATGGTTTAAAATATATCTCTGAGACATATCTTCGGCCTTTTTCACCTCTTTTAAGCTGTACTATAATGTTGATTACTTGCATAATATACTCTTTAATCTGCTCTGCAGGCAATCCCAGTCCTGCTTGCATTACCATCAGTTTCAACTGCTCGATAGCCATCAGAGGAGAATCCGCGGGTTCTGTCGCATCTGTTAATTTTTGAAATAAAAAGTAAAAATTAAGAATTTTTAACTCCCGATTTTCCGCACTTTGAAATTTTCACTTTTCACTTTTTGCACTGAATTTTCACAGATGCGACAGAACCCTCTTTATTACCATATTTCCAATTCTTCCTACCATCTCCTTCTGTAAAGTTTTTATTACAACTCTTACATTTGTATCTCTGCTTTTTCCTTGCATATCCATTTTTTGATACCTCTTTCCCTTTGCAATATTTACATTCTATTTTCTCCATTTTTCCCTTTCTTTTCTCCTTCCCTCTCCTTATATCACATTCTTTTCTTCTTTCCTATCCCTTTTAAAACACTCCCTAAAACAAAGCCCCATTACAAATAAAAATATCCGCATAAAACCTTAAGTACTTTTTAAGTGTGTTACTTTTTATCAACATTGCTAGGAAAAGTAAATGTAAAATTTTTAATTTAAGTTAAACATTATATGTGCTATAAGGTTATGGAATTATTTTTATAAAACTATGTTTGAATCTATAAGGGACTTTATGCCAGGCATTCACAGAGAGGGTTATTTTTTTATTAGCATATTTGTTATCGTTACTGTTGTGTTTTTTGCGTTATCTGCCCCTTTGGGCTGGATGGGCGTTGTGCCAACAGCATGGTGCATTTTTTTCTTCCGTGATCCAGAAAGAGTTATACCTACTCAAGAAAACTTATTGATCAGCCCAGCTGACGGCGTTGTGCAAAGAATCACAAAATCCAAACTACCAAAAGAAATAGCGGATACAGATGAAGAAATGACAAGGGTGAGTATATTTCTTAATGTATTTAATGTACATGTAAATAGAATTCCAACAAATGGAGTGGTAAAGAAATTGCACTACCATCATGGTAAATTCTTTAATGCTTCTCTGGATAAAGCCAGTGAGCATAATGAAAGACAGTCCGTACTAATCGAAACAAAAGATGGCCAGAAAATAGGGGTTGTGCAAATTGCAGGATTAATAGCAAGAAGGATAGTATGTGATTTGGAGGATAATCAAGAAGTTGAAACTGGTGCAAGATTTGGCATTATAAGATTTGGAAGCCGGGTTGATGTTTACTTACCAAGCCAACTTGAAGTGAAAGTTTTAGAAGGACAGACAATGATAGGTGGAGAGACAGTAATTGCCCAGTTGCAAAAGAGCAAATAAATAGATGAGTAAAACAACAAAGAAGCTTACAATCCCAATACAAAAGCTAATACCGTCAATCGTCACGATATTGGCCTTGTGTTTGGGAATTACATCAATCCGATATTCTTTAGATGGCAAGTTTCACATAGCAGTGGCACTTATTGCTGTTGCTGCTTTTTTTGATGGTATTGATGGTAGGATTGCAAGATTATTAAACTCAACAAGCGAATTTGGTGCGCAGTTGGATTCATTAGCAGATTTGTGTAGCTTTGGCGTTGCTCCAGGTCTTGCGGTTTATCTTTGGTCTTTAAAAATGATCCCATATAAGGGTGCCGGTTGGGCGATTGTCTTGTTTTACATAACGTGTTCAGCGCTTAGGCTAGCAAGATTCAACGTACAAGCATCTTTGGAACGTCAAGCAGATAAAGAAAGAAACGATAGTAACTTCTTCGTTGGTGTGCCGATGCCAGTTGCAGCTGGATTATTGCTTGTGCCCATGATGTTTACATTTGAAATCCTTGAAAAATGCCTCTTTATTGCGTCTTATTGGTTTGTGGCTCCTTATATGGTGTTGATAGGGTTTTTGATGGTCAGTAGGTTGCCGATTTATTCAGCGAAAAAGATTAATATATCAAAAGAGAAGGTGAACATTATATTGGTGATTATAGGAATGATATTCACAGGTATTATATTAGAGCCATGGATACTGTTGCCTATTATAGGGATTTGTTATATAATACTTATACCGGTCGGGGTTTATTTTTATTACAAGAAGAAAGGAAAATCAGATGCTGAATAGTAGTAAGAAGTATATATTAGCGTTTATTGCTATTTTTTGCATTGCTGCGCATAATAATTCCTTTGCTGCAGTTACTAGCGACTCTGAATCTTTGCATTGTC
This sequence comes from Candidatus Bandiella woodruffii, assembly GCF_034359465.1. Taxonomy (NCBI): domain Bacteria; kingdom Pseudomonadati; phylum Pseudomonadota; class Alphaproteobacteria; order Rickettsiales; family Candidatus Midichloriaceae; genus Candidatus Bandiella; species Candidatus Bandiella euplotis. Next base: position 884,304 of record NZ_CP110820.1, read on the forward strand.
TAAGGGCGATACATCACTTTGAAAAAAAGTATAATATTCCATCTAATTTTTTATACCTTATTGCTTTGGTAGAATCTGGTCAGTGGGATAAAAACTTTAAAATGCTCCAACCTTACCCTTGGACGCTGAACCTGGCTGGGAAGTCGATGGTGTTCAAAAACAAACGTGAGATGTTGATAGCTTTGAAGGCGAATATAGCGAATGGCCGAACGAACATAGATATTGGCTGTGGTCAAATAAATTATCAACATCATAAAAAGCATTTTAGTAATCTTGAGCAAATGGTTAATCCTTACTATAATGTTGAGTACTCTGCACGCTATCTATCTCGAAACTTTAAAGAAACAAAAGATTGGGGTAGAGCTATAGCGTTATACCATTCACGTAACCCAACACATAGCAGTGCATATATAAAAAAGATTAAAAGCAAAGTTAAAAACGGCCCTAACTTACAACTTGCACTCAACACTGAGGTCAATAACAGACTGGGAATTATTGCAAGCAAAGCCCCTAGTGGAGGAGGAGTGGTGTTAAAGAAACATTCCAGAGATGGAATTATGGTTTATAATGCCAATAATCGTTAGTCATATTTTTGGGATCGTAAGAACGAAATTTTAAATCTCCAGATTATAAAATATGCTTAATATGAAAAACAGCCTCCATAGTCTTAAGCTTGGTAACCAAAAAAATTTTTATCACTTTGTAAAATGGCGGTTAACTAGAAAAGAACCAAAATGGCCAAAAATCATTAAAGAACCAAATCAATATGATATACCTCCAAACACTGTGGATGGTGATTCATTTAGGGTGAGTATGGTTGGGCACTCGACCTTACTAATACAGACCCATGGATTGAACATATTAACCGATCCAATTTGGTCAGATCGTGCAAGGGCACCGTCAAGTTAATGGAGGTAAGGGCGTGACAGAGCATCTTTTTGAAAATTATGCAGCAGCTATGGATTGAGCGGCGTGATCCCAAATAGATTTAGCTTCGAAAAACATTTCTTTTTGCTTGCTAGAACTGTTAATATACCTGCCCACATCTACTGAAAATATGTTCCTTATTTTTCCCATCAAAGAAAGAGTTTGCTGTACCCCAGAAGGAGATTTGAATTTTATTAGGCATTTCTCTTTCCTGCGTGTTGGTTGGTGTGCATTTTCAACCCTATTATTTAATCCTTTATGGCGCCTATGCTCTGTTTTAGGGCACATTTCTTTTATAGGTTTGGTATAGCTTTTTAATTTATCTGTCACGATTACTCTGGGTACTGGATTTGATTGTAATAATCTTGATAAAAACCTTATCGCAGACTTTTTATTACGTCTGGTCTGTAGGAAGACATCTATCTCATATCCATCTTCATCTACAGCTCTCCACAAAATAAAATATTTACCGTTAATTTTAATGCTCATCTCATCCAAATGCCATTTATCCTTTACTTTCCTCTGCTTCTTCTTGATTATATCTAAAAACCTTTTTCCAAATTTAATACACCATGCTCTTATCGTTTCATGGCTTACTTCTATACCCCTTTATAACAACTCTTCTGCTACGTCTCTATAACTCAAATTAAATCTGTGGTACAACCAAACTGCATGTCCTATTATCACCATTGGATATCTGTATCTGCTCGCTCTTTCTTCCATTGTTTTTCTATTATTTTTTATTTTGCTCCAATTTACTATTTTTTCCCTCTTCTCTCAATACCTTTTGCACCTCAACTTTTTTAACTTGACGGTGCCTATCTGGCATCAGCATATCTTTTATACATCGGTTGATAGTCTATGTATAATGCTTCAATAATTTTTGGATCTGTTGTGTCAATAGGAGCTATATTTAATATTGGTGCAATTCTTGAGACAATATTGGATATTACTGGTGCCGAGACTTGGCCACCTGTTGCGAATCCAAAATTTATCTTATTGGGCTTGGGCTCGTCTATCAACACCAAGATTGAATATTTAGGATCGTTTATGGGGAATGCTCCCGCGCACAATGCTATATTCAAATTTTTGTTATACCTACCGTTGATTATTTTTTCTGCAGTTCCGGTTTTTGCTCCAACTAAATAATCGTTAAATGATGCTTTTTTTGCCGAACCATCTTCTGCGGTACGCCTTAGCATTTTGTTCATAAGAGCAGAAGTATTTGATGAGAAGACTTTCCTCCCTTCAATCTCGTCGTTATTTCCCTTTATTAAAGTTGCCTTTCTAAAAATCCCTTTATTAACTATCGCTGAAAAAGCTTGAACTAAGTGAACTGGTGTCATTGATATCCCGTGTCCAAAGCTTATTGTGGCTGAGCTTAGCTCTTTCCATCTTGCATCGCTTGGGTATATTGGGCTGGAAGTCTCTGGGATTTCAAGACTTATCTTCGAAAGTAACCCCAGCTTCTTGAGGTACTCCTTCTGTTTTTTTACTCCAACTTTGCGGATCATCTGTACCACCCCTCTATTTGAAGAATACATTAAAACTTCTGGTACGGAAAGAAAACCACCTTTTCCCCTATAATCATTAATTTGATAATGGTTTATTTTTAAAGGTGTTGAAACATCAAAATGCTCACGTATGTTAATTTTCCCAGAATCAAGAGCCATAGCTAAAGTCATGGGCTTTAAAACTGACCCCATCTCATAAACACCAAGTGTTGCTTGGTTAAACAGTTTTTTGCTGTTTATATTGCCAATATTAGAGGGATCAAAATCTGGCAAACTCACAATACTAATTAACTCTCCAGTATGAACATCCATAACAATAGCAGTTCCACCTATAGCACTGTGCGTGGTAATTGCATTTTCAAGCTCTTGCTTGACTATGTATTGAATCTTGGAATCTAAACTGATTTGAACTGCTTGTTCATTAGGGTCTTGTAGAGACTTATTAAATGAAGACTCTATCCCTGATATCCCATTGTTGTCTATATCAACCAAGCCTATTATATGTGAAAATAAATTTTTATGTGGATATATCCTTTTTTGATCTTTCACAAAGTATACACCAGGCATTCCTAAATTATGCAGCTTTTGTTGCTCATGAGGTGTTATGTGTCTTTTAAGCCAGATAAAATTTTTACTAATACGTAGTTTTTCCCTTATTTCTTTTTGGTTAACGTCTATCTCCCGAGCAATCATTGATAACGACTCTTCTGGGTTTATAAAATGTGTTGGGTTGATGTAAGCAGATGCTGTTGGCAAGGTAGACGCCAGTATAATACCATTTCTATCAACAATATTATTCCTCATATGTAGACTTTTACTATATGAGCTGGATGTGTGGTGAAACTCACCAAAATTGAAAATCGAAAGATCGCAAATTCTTAAAACTAAAGTAAGCATTACAGTGAGTACCGCGCAAAATACAATCTGCACCCTTCTGCGACTTATCCTAAGCATTTCGCAGTCAAGTTGCTCTTTTACGTGTATTATCTTAAAGCCGGTCATTTCCCATCAAATTTTTCAAGTTGATCTTTGCTTATATTTATAAGATGAAGATGTTTCGCTTGAAGGGCGTTGATTCTTTCTGGGGTAAGCAAATAAGCCAGTTCAGTTTTTAATACCAAAATATCGTTTTCTTCTTGAGATATTTGCTTTTGCATGCGGGTTAATTCCTTATTTTTTTCTATCACCCTGGACTTAACTGAAAACAAAAAAATAATGCTTCCAATAAGAAGTGCAATGTAGATGGCAGATAATGTTGAGAACTTTAATTTCATAACACCCTTCTCACTCCTCTTAACTTAGCTGATCGAGCTCTTGGATTTTTTCTGATTTCTTGATAGTTTGGGGTGACCACTTTTTTGTTAATTCTTTCAAAAAGATTACCACTTGAATCCTGCGATATCTCTTTAAAAAAATCCTTTACGATTTTATCTTCAAGGGAATGGAAGGTAACTATAGCCATTGTAGCTTGAGGGCCCAATAGCTGGGGCAGCTTTCTCAATGTTAGTTTTAAAGTCTCAAGCTCATTGTTCACCATAATTCTAAGCGCTTGGAACGTTCTGGTTGCAAAATGAATGTTATCTTGGTAACTCCTGGCATTGGGGTTCATTGCCTCCACTAGCTTGGCAGTTGTGAGAATTCTTTCTCTTTGCCTAAATTGCACGATGTTTTTTGCTATTGACCTTGACTTTCTTTCTCCGCCGTAGTTATAAATCAAATCAGCCAACTCTTTCTCGTAAAGCTCATTAACCAGCTTTTCTGCGGTGGTTGTCAACCTGTTATCCATTCTCATATCCAATGGACCGTTTCCGCTGAAAGAAAACCCCCTTTCTTTATTATCCAATTGCATGGATGAAACACCTAAGTCAAATACTATACCATCTACACTGTTGATATTTAAGTTCTTCAAAATTTCATCTATGTTGATAAAATTATCATTCACAAAATGGAACTTATTCCTAAACTTCTCACCTATAGCTTCTGCGTATTTTTGAGCATTACTATCACAATCAATTGCAATGACTGTGCAATTAGCTTTGTTTAATATGGCTTTTGTATAACCACCTGCACCAAACGTTGCATCAATATAAACTTTATTATCTTGTGGCTGCAGCATTTCGAGAGCTTCTGCAAGCAATACAGGAGTGTGATCTTGTTTTGTTATAAGTTCATTGACCTGCATCTGCCCTCTTTTGTAAAAGTGATGTTTCTTTAGCCATTGCTCTAGCTTTTTGATAATAGCTATTAAACTTTTCTTTATCCCATATCTCAAAAGTAACTCCTTTCCCAACAAAAAGGAGTTTTTTGTTAACCCCCACCAAGTTCACCAGCCTTTCGGGCAGAGACACCCTACCTTTTGAATCCGGTTGCATAGGCTCACAATCTGCAAGAACTGCAGTTGCTATCGCATCACGTTTGCCGGAAAAAATATCCATGCCGTCTAAAAAGTTTTGTAATTTGCTAATCCTTTCAAAAGTGCAGACTTCTATACATTCGTTAATAAACGAACTGTATGCATAAATTTCCTTAGTAGCTTTGTAGTCCAAAACATTTCTAAAGCTCGCAGGTATTGAAATTCTGTTTTTATCATCTATCTTCCCTTCATAGGTTGAAAGAAACATAGTGCTTCCATGTGTCATTGACAATATCAATAAATTAACAACAAATAGCCTTTTCACCCGTATAACACATTTTAATGGGATAACATAGCATTATTTTGGGATGATTAGGGGAGTGTTGCAAGATGGAATAAAGAAAGGTATAGTGGAGTGGATTACAGAATAAAGAAGAGAAAAATGGGCACCGTCAAGTTAAAAAAGTTGAGGTGCAAAAGGTATTGAGAGAAGAGGGAAAAAATAGTAAATTGGAGCAAAATAAAAAATAATAGAAAAACAATGGAAGAAAGAGCGAGCAGATACAGATATCCAATGGTGATAATAGGACATGCAGTTTGGTTGTACCACAGATTTAATTTGAGTTATAGAGACGTAGCAGAAGAGTTGTTATAAAGGGGTATAGAAGTAAGCCATGAAACGATAAGAGCATGGTGTATTAAATTTGGAAAAAGGTTTTTAGATATAATCAAGAAGAAGTAGAGGAAAGCAAAGGATAAATGGCATTTGGATGAGATGAGCATTAAAATTAACGGTAAATATTTTATTTTGTGGAGAGCTGTAGATGAAGATGGATATGAGATAGATGTCTTCCTACAGACCAGACGTAATAAAAAGTCTGCGATAAGGTTTTTATCAAGATTATTACAATCAAATCCAGTACCCAGAGTAATCGTGACAGATAAATTAAAAAGCTATACCAAACCTATAAAAGAAATGTGCCCTAAAACAGAGCATAGGCGCCATAAAGGATTAAATAATAGGGTTGAAAATGCACACCAACCAACACGCAGGAAAGAGAAATGCCTAATAAAATTCAAATCTCCTTCTGGGGTACAGCAAACTCTTTCTTTGATGGGAAAAATAAGGAACATATTTTCAGTAGATGTGGGCAGGTATATTAACAGTTCTAGCAAGCAAAAAGAAATGTTTTTCGAAGCTAAATCTATTTGGGATCACGCCGCTCAATCCATAGCTGCTGCATAATTTTCAAAAAGATGCTCTGTCACGCCCTTACCTCCATTAACTTGACGGTGCCGTATAGAGATATTAGAGATGGATGAGCTATATACATACGTCAAAAAAAGAGAATAAAACAAGAATATGGACTGCTGTCGATAGGGACAGATTCAAAACTGTTGCGTTTAAAGTAGGTTCAGGTGATAAAGAAAATTACGTAGATTTAGCTCGTGAGCTAGGAGAAAAATACCAAATTCGTTATATGTGTACAGATGGGTATGAGGTCTATTGTCATTATAAAATTGCTCAAATACATCTGCAGACAAAGTCTGAAACTTGTTTGGTTGAGAGCTTCAATTCCTCCTTAAGGGATATGCTTGCTAGATTAAATCGCAAGACTAAACGCTTTAGCAAGTGTTCTGAAATGCTAAGATTATCCCTTGTTTTATTTTTTAACAAAGCTTTAGCTCTTTCTATCTATTTATGAACACTCCCAATAAAAAAGTAGGGGTATGGTTAATTTCCAACACCTTCATTGATGTATAGGACTTCGCAAGTATTAAATTAGCCATATCTTTATTCTCAAAACATTGTTTTAACTTTATTGGATTTAGCCCGCTTAACCTTGAAATGTTCTGCAACACTTTTTTGAAGTCTTTTCTAAATGCCCAACTATTTTGTGAATTAAATAGGACATCGATAATTCTAAAATATTCTTGTGGGAAACAATTGGCCAAAATTGCACCATATAGTGCCGGCTCGTTCGCTGGATAATCGCGCAATATGTAGAGTACTTCGCCTGAGTCTATGTAGTGTTCTTTAATTTTTGGAAAAACATCTCTATGAAAAGATGCACATCCAGGACAAGATAAAGCTGAATATTCAATCAACACAACTTTTGCTTTTACGTTGCCAATATAGTGATCTTGCTCATTAAAACGCAAAACTTCTGATCTATCTGGGTAATCTTCAGCCCAAACTTTTGTAAAAAATACTACCAAAAAACAGAAGAAACAAATAAAATTCCTTATCATGCAATATTCAGAACTTCATTCTGTTTTTTTATCAATTCCCCAATGCCAGAGTCAGCTAGCGCATACATTTGGGAAAGCTCTTCTTGGGAAAACGTTTTTCGCTCAGCAGTTGCCTGAATTTCCACAATTTTTTTGCTTTTGGTCATAACAAAGTTTGCATCCACTTGAGCAAGGCTATCCTCACTATAATCCAAATCTAACAAGATGTTTCCACCAATTATGCCACAAGAAATGGCTGCTACTTGCTCTTTTATAGGGAAAATATTAACTCCGCCTTGTTTGTGGAGTTTTTGCAAAGCTAGGTAAAGCGCAACGTAAGCTCCAGTTATAGATGCAGTTCTTGTACCTCCATCTGCCTGGATTACATCACAATCCACAATAATCTGCCTTTCTTTTAATGCGACTAGATTCACAGCTGTTCGCAAAGTCCTGCCAATCAATCTTTGAATTTCCTGAGTTCGTCCACTCGCCTTTCCTTTTGTCACTTCTCTTTGCATTCTTGAGTTGGTTGAACCTGGCAACATTCCATATTCAGCAGTAACCCAACCAGAACCAGTGCCCTTTAAAAATCTGGGAACCGTTTCATCAACATTCGCGATACAGATAACATGAGTATTTCCAATCTGTACAAAGCATGAACCATCGGCAAATTTATTGCAATTAACTTCCAATTTTACCTTTCTTAATTGGCCAAACAATCTTCCGTCATTTCTCATACTAAGCTACCATTTAGATCCATATAAACATTAAGCCTATAGTCAGCATCAACGTTAAACAAAACCTCCCTAATCAAGTTGCCACGATGTTTAACATACTTTACCGCTTGCGCGAGATGATTTTTCTTTTCAATTAATGTCAAACGACCATTCTCCAATAAACGCGATTTTAAAAATTCAGGAATTTGATTGAGTATGCCATTAACAAAAATCAAATCAAATCTCGCTCCATCAGAATTATGCTTAAATTCCATTGTAACATAAAACTCTATTTTCTTTTCCGCATGCATAAGTAAAACATGACCTAAAGCAGTTTTAAGAATTCTCCTATCCACATCAATTGCGACTACATTTTGTGCAATAGTTGAGATAATAATAGACGAATAGCCACTATTCACCCCTACATCAAGGACCGTGGAATTGCTATTGATTTCGCCAGCTTGCAACATTTTTGCAAACACCATAGGTGTCATTAGGTATCTATTATCATCAATAAATGTCTGCGTATCCCTGATTGGGAGTATAGAATCTACATACGCAACATCCCTCCATTTATTATCAACAAATTTATGCCGGAATACTTTCAACATCGCATCGATGATGTTTTTATCGGTAACGCCATTTGGTACTAGTTGGTTGTAGACCATATTATATCTAGCCTTCTCAAAATATTTATTGCCTAGATTTTCTAACTTTTGCAACGCGTTATAACGATTTTATTTCTGCTTACCATTTATTATCGCATTAATTAATTAATTGCAGCAAATATTTGCTTCACTATAACATTTTCTACATAACATCAGCGATATACACTCCTTTAACTTGAAAAATTGGCATCGTTATATTTTATCGCGCGTTTTTTTATACTGAATATACAACACGGTTTATGCCCTGCAAGTCTTTGTAAAATTCGAATTTATATCCCGCACACTCCAATATGTTACTTATGGCATCGCTTTGATTATAGCCAATTTCCAATACCATAGCACCGCCTTTTTTAAGAAAATTTTTAGCATTATGCACGATCATTTCATAATTTTCAAAGCCATGGGAAAAGTCAGTTAAAGCAATGCTTGGTTCAAAATTTTTGACATTCGGTTTCAAATTATCCCATTCACACTTTGGTATATAAGGTGGGTTTGCAACAATAATGTCGAATTTTTTCCACCTATTTAGTGCATAAAACCAGTTGCTTTTCACAAATTTCACTCTTTGGTTTCGTTGGTTGATGTTTGCGTTGACTGCAGCTATCTCTAATGCTTTTTCTGACACATCAACCCCAATACCAATGGAGTTTTTAAATTCGTCCAACAGTGATAAAATAATGCATCCACTTCCCGTGCCCAAATCAAGTATATGCAAGTTTTCAAGTTTTTTATGCCCCAGCTTTTTTAGAACAACATCTATCATAAGTTCCGTTTCTGGCCTTGGAATTAAAACATTGTGGTTAACTTTAAAGATGCGTTTCCAAAAACACTTATATCCAACTATATACGCTATTGGTTCGAAAGCTAACCTCCTATTTACCAAGGACGTAAATCTATCGTGGACATCCTGTGATATTCTGCTATGCAGTTTAAAAATTATTTCCTGTGGCTGCTCCAGGCCCATACAATGCGCCAACAAAATTTTTGCATCCAACATGGATGTTTCTATCCCAACAGCTTTAAACGACTCCTCAGCTTGTTTAACAAGGTCAATAATAATCATGCATCGTTCTCCCCTATCACTATTGTATTGAACTGTGGGCAATCACTGATGTTTGGAATGTTCATATCCCCTATGCCACTTATTCCATCAGCTCCAATGATTTTATTTGATTGGAATATCACAAGCTTATCCGGCAATTTAGCCTTTATAAATGATGTACTAACTTTTTGCCCAGCTTCTATGAGTAAGTTATTCACACCTAAAACCGCCAGCTTTGCAAGCACATCAGCAAGACATAAACCGTCTTTATCAGCACGCACCTTAATTACTTCAATGTTTTTATAAGGATTTTGCCCCTCGCTTACAGCGGTGAAGATAATGGTCCTTATGTTGTTTGCTGTTTGCACTATTTGCGAATATTTTGGCATTCTAAAAGCTGTGTCTAGTATAATGCGTATAGGGTTATGTCTTACGTTTGGCAATCTGCAAGTGAGCAATGGGTCGTCGTCTATGACCGTTTGTATTCCGGTTAATATTGCATCATTTTGCGCCCTTAATTCATGAGCCAAGTCTCGCTGTTTTTGGCTTGTAATCCATTTGCTTTGCCTGTTTTTCAAGGCTATTTTACCATCTAAACTCATTGCTAATTTAAGAGTGACGAAAGGTACTTTATCTAAAATTCTTTTTTTAAACCCCATTATTACTTCCTCACATTCTTCTTTAAGCACGTTAACTTTGATTTCTATGCCGGTTTGCTTGAGCATTTGTATGCTTCTTCCATTTATTTCTGGATTTGGGTCTGTCGTACCTATCACAACTTTCTTAAAGCTTGATTTGATTATTTTTTCCGCACAAGAAACTTTGTCAGCTGAGCTAATACAGCATGGTTCAAGTGTGACGTAAATTATTGCTCCTTGGGAATTTTCTCTCAACATGTCAATAGCTGTGGCTTCAGCATGTGGTTTGCCACCATTTTGCGTTCTTGCTTCAGCTATTACTGTATCGTTTTTCACTATAACACATCCAACAGAAGGATTGGGAGATGTTTGCCCTAAACCAGACTTTGCAAGCTCAAGAGCTCGCTTCATGTAATACTGATCTTGATCCACGAACGCAGCAGCTATTCTGAGGTTATCTTTGAATAATACACTTTTTCGTTCAACGTACCCTCCATTTTATCCACTATAACAGTAACAGTACAATCTCCTGTGATGTTAATCATTGTTCTTAACATCTCCAAAAGCCTGTCTATCCCCATTATAATACCGATTCCCTCAAGTGGAATACCAACAGATGACAATACCATTCCCATCATCACCATGGAACCTCCTGGGAAGCCCGCAGCTCCTATTGAACCTATCGTCGCTGTCATTACCAGTATGACGTAATGATAAAAATCCAATGGAATACCAAAAATCTGAGCAAAAAATATTGAGCAAATCCCCAGATAAATAGCAGTACCATCCATGTTTATTGCAGCTCCCAGAGGTAATATAAATGACGCAGATTCTTTTGAAACACCAACTTTATTCCTTAATTCAGATATAGCTGTTGCAAGAGTGGCTTTGCTGCTTGATGTCGCAAGCGCTAATGACTGCGTATTTGACATTTTTTTATAAAAAGGCAGTGGGTTAACCCTTCCAAAAACCAATAACATTACACCTAAAAATATGTACTGTATAAACAGCGCTCCAACAACAACAGCAATAAATTTACTCAAATGAAGCATTATGTCAATTCCATACTGCGCAATCACCCATGACATTATCGCAAACACACCATAAGGGGTCAGCTGAATCACCAAATGGATCATTTTGAATATCAAATGGGTGCAGGAGGAAATGAAATTTTTCACTTCTCGCCCTTTATCACCTATTAAAATTAATGCAAATCCTGTGAAGAACGCAAAAACTACTATCTGTAATGTGTTACCTTCTGCCATTGCTTTAATAGGATTGCTTGGAATAATATTCATAAGCAAATGCTTTAAAGCATGTCCTTGTTCAGGAGAGTGTACTTGCTCACTTAAAGCTATGCTAAGACCAGCGCCTGGCTGAAAAACATTGGCAAGTGTAAGCCCTGTTGTTACGGCAAACATGGTTGTGCTCATATATAATAAAAACGCTCTCTTTCCCAACCTGCCAAAAGTATTGGCATCACTTATATTTGTTATTCCGTTTAAAATGGAAAACAAAATCAACGGCACCACAACCATCTTAATCATATTCATAAATATTGTGCCGATTGGTTCAAGGGACAATGCGTATGGCTTAAAGAACATTCCAAATAGTATCCCTAGCGCCATACCAACCATCACCTTTTGCCAAAGCTTTAACTTTATATTCATCTAACCTCTACCTTAATATTAAAACGTACTACGAAAAGCTTTTCATACGAATTGCACAATCGTTAAACCAGATTTGCACCCCCAATTCCTCAAGATGAGGCTACAATTTCTTCAATAATATATTAACTATTAATAACTTCTGGTAAGTTGCCAATTAATTTATATATCTTGAACAGCGCCAGCTTATTCTCTTCCTCTCTTCTTAATCTATTTAATACTGATGTATTATAATCTCTTTCTCTATCTATAACGCTAAATATTGTCTTCGCACCAACTTCAAATTCAAGTTGTACCCCTAAGTAAGTTTGATAATAATGTTGCTCAGATTGGAGGGCCAAATTATAAACATTTATACTGGAGGTGTATTGATCCCAAGTACTGACGGCTTCTGCCTTAATTCTTTCAACAGTGTCCCTTAGACTGTAATCAAACTTTTGCTTTTCCTTTTTTGCTTCAGATATTGCAATGTAGTCAGCACCACCATTATTGAATATAGGTATATCCATTCTGATCCCATAAGTATCTCCATCTTTTCTTAGTTGCACCCCGTTCGTTGAAAGAACTGGCCCATCCTGCCTTAGGATGTCTGCAAATAAACTAACTCTTGGCGCAAGCCTTGACGCCGCAATGTTGACTCCTTGTTTAGAGGCTCTAAGTTGCTGTCTTGCAAACAACAGCTCCGGATTTTTTTGGTTTACCAAGCTTTGGAAATCATTTAGTGTAGCTATCTTTTGATATTTGGTGGCATCTATACTTTCCATATCACTTGGCGCTTCTTCCCCAATGTAGTACAAAAATGAAGCCTCAACTTGTGCTTTTTGCACTTTATAAGACTCCAAATCACTTTTCAGCGCCGCAAGATTAGCAAGAGAGACCGACAACGATGTCTTAGTCTCTGCGCCAGATTCCACGTTCAACTCAGCCTTTTGAGCTGATTTTTCACCCATCTCAACGCTTTTCTCCTGGACCTTTACCAACTCTCTAAGCGTTAACACGCTTTGATACGACTCTATAGACTTATATATCGTATCATTTAGTTCTTTGGCATATTGTTGATAAGCAGCGTTAACCTCCGCATCAGCAGCTATTGCCTTAGCAACACTTGAGCCACCAGAAAAAATATTCTGCTCAATATTAAGAACTAACGAACCCTGAGGGTCATTTTCAGTATATGGAATCCCATCAAACTGCTTATATTTGACAAAGCTCTTTGCTAGTCGTGCATTCACGCTAGGAAGGAATTCTGCAGCGACTTTTGGTTTCTTCAGTATCGCTATCTCTAATTGCTTTTTTGAAATCTGTACTCTTTGGTTGTTTTTCAGCGATGATGCAATAGCGTCTTTCAAACTATAAGCATATATATCTGGGGCCATTAGCAAGAGCACCATACAAAATATCACGGATGACCTAATTTTCATAATAAACATTCATTTATTTCGTTTGGGACAGTATACATCAATATTCACGAAACACAAACATATTTGTATTTGTGAAGTCACCTATCTCCCATAAAATTGTTAGATCTGCAGCACCATAATCCCAGGGTTGACATTGCACTTCATGCTCAGTAGCTCAACCCTAAGCGTAAGGCTAAGCAAACTAACAATCCACAAAATAAACAAAAAGTTGACTTTGTATAAATTTTATGCGTTACTTGTCTGGCGGAAGCAAATGTGAAGTATTATTGAGAAATTAGGGTGTGTTGTGTCTACTGTTTGAGGTGGCGTAATATTGAGTGTTGAAAGGCTTCTTTTTAACATGACATAGGAAGAAATATGAGTCATAATCCAAATGCTATCAACAGAAACCAGAGAGAAGCTATAGGGATATTGTCGATAGGAACGTTCTTAGAGTACTTTGATTTAATGTTATATGTCCATATGGCTGTAGTGCTCAACGAATTATTTTTTCCAAAAGATGACCCCTTATCATATCAACTACTCACATCTTTTACGTTTGCATCCACCTTCATCATAAGTCCTATAGGAAGCTTTGTAATTGGTTGGGTTGGGGATCAAATAGGAAGGAAGTCTACGATAATGATCACAACATTTATAATGGCAGCCTCATGCGCCACCATGGCAAGCGTTGGTACTTATGCTGAGGTAGGAGTAACAGCTAGTATCACTATGATAATATGCAGAATGCTGCAGGGATTCTCATCTTTGGGCGAAGCTATGGGTGCGTCTATATATCTCACTGAGGTTCTAAAGTCACCAACAAGATATGTTGCGTGCGGAATGGTTGGAACCGCTACCAGGTTGGGCGGGTTATTGGCATTAAGCATCGCGCTACTGTCTATTTCCATGAATCTTAATTGGAGACTAGCTTTCTGGATAGGCGCAGTTATAGCTTTTGTTGGTATTTTTGCTCGAATGAGGTTGAGAGAGACTCCAGAATTTGTAGATTTTAAACGCAGAATGAAAAACAGAGCGGAGCAAAGTGGACAAGATATAGAATCCCTTTCCTTCGGTCAGGAGAAAATCAATCCAAAAACTGTCTTATATTGCATCTTGAGTGTATTGATAATGCCATTTTATATTTATGTCACATATATATATATTTGGGAAATTTCATGAAAAAGTCTCTGGGCCTGAGTTCTGCGGAAGTAGTTAGTCAAAATTTAAAAGTCTCTATCTGCACAGTTATAATGTCGTTGATTACTATATATTTTGTAAGAAAGTATCACCCATTAAAAATAACAAAAACGACTATAACTATATTCATTGCGCTTTTATTATTTGTCCCATACTGGTTAAATAACACCACAAACTTACTTTCTCTATTTTTCATACAGTTAACCATGTTCATACCGGGATGCAGTGCATTTGGAACTTTAGCAATGTCCGTATGGTTTAAACATTTTTCAGTTGCTAAACGGTTTAGAACGGCAGCCACTAGCTATGCGATAGGCAATGCTTTGGGTTTTACAATCGCTTCTTTTGGATTGGCACCATTAACTGATTACTTTGGATATTACGCTCTTTGGGTGTTGTATTGCCCGGTTATCATTGGATTTTTATACGGACTCAATCATGTAAAAAAACTGGAGATCAAGAAGGGGCGTTATTATAACTATCCAAACGAAGATGGCATCCCAGACACCGCTTTGATGGGAGAGATGGAATCTGATGATTTTGTTGAAGATAAAGAGGCATATATGGCATATAGTGCGGAATGTAAACACCAACAAAAGTTGATGAATATCATATTAAACAAAGCTAAACAGGAGAACAAAGAGCTGAACATTCCGATGATAAGAAAAGCCATTAAATTTGCTAAGAAATGGCATGCTGGACAGAATCCTCGAGACAATGGGGAACCGTTTTATTCCCACCCGTTTGCAGTTGCTGAGATTATGACAGAATTTTATTTAAAAACCGATGTAATAATAGCTGCAATACTTCATGATGTTGTGGAGGACAGTGACTGCACGGTTGAGTTGATAGAAAAAGAGTTCAATCCACGTGTTGCCCAAATTGTTTGCAGATTAACCAATAAAAAACAGGTTGAGAATGGTAAAACAATTGAAAAGCTGAGTTTAAAAGAAGTGGTGGATAAACTGCATGAAACTGGTGATCATGAAGCTTTGCTCATCAAAGAAATCGATAGGTTGCACAATTTGGAAACCATTGGGGCCAGGTCAGAGGGCAAACAAGTCAATGAGGCGCAAAACACCCAAGAATATTTAATCCCAATTGTGGCGCATGTTGGGGATGAGCTGAGCATATCTCATGCGTTTAAACTGGAAAATAAGTTATTTAAGTACTGCCGTGATATTTTGCGCAAACGAAAATAAACTTGGGGATAAATTTTACTTATTATAGATATACCTTTAGTGGGAGAAAGTATTATGGATTTGATTGTAAGCGCCAATAGAAAATCTTTCAAATTGTAAACACATTTATAATAAAAAAGGTAAATGTCAAGCCTTGGGGGAGTCGCGCGCAAATGCGAGGCTTTCCATTTGTGATTTAAAAACTCCTTTCTTTGCAACCGTTGCCCAAAATTCAGGCTATAGCTGGCTTTAAATTTGGCGAGGTATACCTCTAGTAAATCAAGGGTTGGCAAATTTATAGACGACAAAGAACTTGGAAAAGAGCTAGGAATACAAGCGATGAGTATGGGCGCGTACATATGTACGTAACAAAATGCGAAATCCGAAGTATGACGACGCCAATTTTTCAAGTTATCGGAGTATATACTCACAATTATTTGAATAGGCTTAATGGTGCCGCTAGTAGGAATCGAACCTACGACCTCTTCATTACCAATGAAGTGCACTACCACTGTGCTATAGCGGCCAAAATCTGGTAGCGAAGGAGGGACTCGAACCCCCGACCCACGGATTATGATTCCGTTGCTCTAACCAGCTGAGCTACTTCGCCTTAAAATAAAAACGTCTCTAAAAAAATAGAGAGCATTACATAATAAAATAACTTCAAAAATTGGCGCCATCGTATTCCGCCCCCCGCATTTAGTTGTGCACTTTTATACGCTCCTCATGCTCATCACTCATAGCTCTTTTGGAAGTTATCTTGTCGTCTATAAATTTTCAAACTCTTACTTTACTAGAGGCATACCTCATTATGTATTAACAACATAGGTACACAGTGTCAAATTAAATATTCATCAAATAGCAAAATAGCAAATTTTGACACCCTATATAGATAGTTTTGTTAAGATTATTCTTCCAGGCGCTCTTTTTCGCCAATAATCTTGATTTCGCTTTGCAATTCTATGCCAAATGTTTCTTGGACTCTTTTCTGTGCAAGCCGAATTAAGTGCTCTATATCAGAAGCTTTTGCCCCCCCTTCATTGATCAAAAAGTTGCAGTGTAGCTCTGAAAATTTTGCCCCCCCTTGTTTTGCCCCTCTTAATCCACATTGGTCGATAAGCTGCCAAGCTTTATGGCTAGCAGGGTTTTTAAAAGTTGACCCTCCAGTTTTTGATTTTATTGGTTGGGTTAGCTGTCGCTGCGTTTGTATCTCTCTTATCTTTCTTGATACCTCTGATGTGTCACCTTTTTTACCTTGTAATTTAGCTTCGTAAAATATCCATTCATCACCTAAATGCCTTCCTCTATAATAATAACCTATATCTTTGTTTTGAAAGGTCTCACGCGTTCCATTTGTTATATTTATTGCTTTGGTTTCAATTAGAACTGCAGCGGTATCATTACCATATGCCCCCGCATTCATCGCCAAAGCACCACCTATACTTCCAGGTATCCCAGCAAAAAATTCAAGTCCAGCTATCGAGTTTGCTGCAGCGTAATTTGCAACATTCAAGTCCAAACATGCAGCTCCAACAGTCACACAATATTGATCATCGTGCTTAGTATAGTTGAACCCCGCACCTAACCTTATCATTACGCCATTTATTCCACCATCGCGAATTAACAAATTAGAACCTATTCCCATAATGTAAATTTGGGTGTTTTTAGGTTTGTGAGACAAGAAGTGTTCTAAATCTTCGATATCTTTAGGTATAAACAAAACCGCTGCTATGCTATCAGTCTGAAACCAACACATTTTCCCAACATTAGCCTTTTTTCTGTACTTTCCTTGGATTTTTGGTAATATATCAATAATTGACACTTTTAATAAAACTTTTTTATGAATCCTGAAATCTTAAGCATCAACAATAACATAGAAAAATCATTGGAGCTACTAAGAGGTTATCTTTGACTTAGAGAAGGCGCAAAAAAGATTACAAGATTTGTTAAAAGAAGTTGAAAATCCTAACTTATGGAACGATCAAAATAAAGCAAGATTGGTACTGAAGGAAAAAAATTATCTTGAAAATAATATTGGAAAAATCGAATCAATAACAAAGGAACTACAAACTTATCTGGAGATGATTGAATTATCCGAAAAAGAACAGGATAAAGAAGTTTATAGCGAGGTTTTGCTTCAGCTAAAAAAGTTAGAACAGCTGGTGAAAAAACAGGAAGTAGAATGTTTGTTTAGCGGTGAATTGGATGAGAATGGCTGTTTTTTAGAGATTCATTCAGGGGCTGGCGGGACAGAAAGTGACGATTGGGCATCTATATTAATGCGGATGTATATGAGGTGGCTGGAGAGACATAATTTTTCTTACGAAATTATAGACAATTTGCTTGGGGATGAGGCTGGGATCAAGTCTGTAACATTTAAAGTCCAAGGGCACAATGCGTTTGGTTGGCTAAAAACCGAACGAGGTGTGCACAGATTGGTCAGAGTCTCCCCGTTTAACAGCGCTGGAAAAAGGCATACAAGTTTTGCAAGTGTTTGGGTTTATCCCAAAATTGACACAAATATTTCCATTGAAGTAAAAGAATCTGATTTAAGAATTGATACCTATCGCTCTTCTGGTGCTGGTGGACAGCACGTTAACACAACAGATAGTGCGGTTAGAATAACTCACTTACCCACAAAAATAGTTGTGCAGTGTCAGAATGATAGGTCTCAACACCGTAATAAAGAGGAATGTATGTCCATGCTGCGCTCAAAGTTATACGAAATGGAAATAAAGAAAATGGAAGACAAAGATGATCAAAAAAATTCAGAAAAAACGGATATAGGCTGGGGAAATCAAATTAGATCTTACGTTTTGCATCCATACAAGATGGTTAAAGATGTGCGAACACAATGGCAAACATCCAATACATCAGCAGTTTTGGATGGTGACATAGATGAATTTATCCATAAAGCATTGATGCAGTCTGTGGTGGGGAAGGGTTTAAAGGCCCAGTAATAACACTTTTCTAAAAAGTGGTGCCTCTGGCAGGATTTGAACCAGCACATCCGTGAAGATAGCAGATTTTGAGTCTGCCGCGTCTACCATTTCGCCACAGAGGCATACAGCGCAATAACTTTAATTTTGGCACTACTCCACGAAGAACAAAGTGTGTTAATCCAACAAGCGAAGTAGTAACAAGTTCAAAGCTATCCAGCTATAACACCTTCTATCAATTTTTTTTAAATAGGTACAGTAAAATTTACACCAATTATAAAAAAAATTAACGTTATCTATCCAAAGTATTTTAAGAATTGGCGAGGAGTTGAGTGCCGAGCATTAGGAGCGTACAAATAGTACGTAACGAAATGCGAGAGCGCAAAAATGACGACGCCAACTTTTAAAATACTTTGAGTATATATATCTTTTGATTGACGGACGACAAATTAACTTAGAATCACCAATTGACTTTCAGTATTAACCTAAGTCATTAAAATTTTATCAAGAAACAATCCTTGCACCTTTAGCGCATCCCAATGAGTAGTGGGAAGGTTTGCTTGATGATAAGGATGCGCTAAACGTACGCTCACATAATCACTTTGAATCAATATAACACATCAGATTAAGATGCGCAACCATTAATTTAACATCTTCGCGATGCCACCACTTTAAAGCGAAATTTTGCACCATGCTACCTTCAAAAGGAGCTAGGAGGCACCGTCAAGTTAAAAAAGTTGGGGAGTGTTCATAAATAGATAGAAAGAGCTAAAGCTTTGTTAAAAAATAAAACAAGGGATAATCTTAGCATTTCAGAACACTTGCTAAAGCGTTTAGTCTTGCGATTTAATCTAGCAAGCATATCCCTTAAGGAGGAATTGAAGCTCTCAACCAAACAAGTTTCAGACTTTGTCTGCAGATGTATTTGAGCAATTTTATAATGACAATAGACCTCATACCCATCTGTACACATATAACGAATTTGGTATTTTTCTCCTAGCTCACGAGCTAAATCTACGTAATTTTCTTTATCACCTGAACCTACTTTAAACGCAACAGTTTTGAATCTGTCCCTATCGACAGCAGTCCATATTCTTGTTTTATTCTCTTTTTTTTGACGTATGTATATAGCTCATCCATCTCTAATATCTCTATACGCCTCTTATCTCCCTCTATCTTTTGATTCGTCACCATCTCATCTACTACTTTCCCTGCTTGTTTGATCCAATAAAATACTGTACTTAACGGGATATTTAATATGTGAGCTATCCTCCTAATTCCGCAGTTATTTAGATACATCTTTATCACCATGCTCCTCTCTTTATTACCATATTTCCAATTCTTCCTACCATCTCCTTCTGTAAAGTTTTTATTACAACTCTTACATTTGTATCTCTGCTTTTTCCTTGCATATCCATTTTTTGATACCCCTTTCCCTTTGCAATATTTACATTCTATTTTCTCCATTTTTCCCTTTCTTTTTTTTCCTTCCCTCTCCTTATATCACATTCTTTTCTTCTTTCCTATCCCTTTTAAAACACTCCCGTTTTATTAACGGGGTAAAGATGCAAAGCGCAAATAATTACAATGATTTTATCAGAATACTTGACATTTACTTAAAAAAGTAATTATATTGTTGAATTATGTGTAACTTGATTTACAACTATTTTTATGAACAATAAAAACATGTTTTATGCGGTTTTAGCAATAGCGTTGATGCCGTCGTTTGCGCTTGCTGAACAGCAAACTACTCTTGATTCAAAGGACTCTGCTCTTAAAATTGGCGGAGAGGTGGAATCTGTGTACGGGGTTATTAACCAAGGTGAAGATTTCGCCAAAAAGCTGGGGGCGCAAGAAAAGTATAACAAAAGTAGTTTAGCAACGGGAGCATCTGTTAAGTTTAATTATGACAAAAGAAGTGACGCTGGCCTAGAATATGGCGCGTTTGTTAAACTTAATGCGAACACATCAAAAGCCATAAGCGGTAGTACTAACATCGCAAGTGAGGTAAAAGCTTATTTGCAAGGGGGTTTTGGTAAGTTTGAGATTGGTGCAACGTCGCCAGTTGGAATTGCTATGGAAGTTAATTCATACTCTTTAGCGCGTGCAACCGGTGGGCTGGATGGATATTGGCTTTTTTGGCTTAAAAATGGTGGCGTGATTTTAGAAGATAGGTTTTCTGCGAATGGTGCGTTTTTAATTGCTCCTCAACTGCCGATTGCTTTTGATGAAAGTACAAAATCTGTTAAAGTTAACTACTTTACTCCAAAAATTAACGGCTTTACTTTTGGTATAAGTTACACACCAGATTCAAGAGCGAAAGGTACAGTAAACCAAACAGCTGAAGTAATTGATAGTTCTGGTGGTGGGTATAAAAATATATGGCAACCTGCTGTAAGATATGAAACTTCATTTGACAATGGAATTGATTTTGCAACAGCTTTGATTGGTGAGTTCGGGCAAGCTAAGAAGGTGCTGTATGTAGACAGCAGTGCCGTTGCTAATCCAAATGGCGCTACCTCTAGTTTAATGGACCGTAACCGCTTGAGCGCATGGCAACTTCGTGCAAGTGTTGGTTATAATGGGTTCTCTGTTGCTGGTGCTTATGGTGACATAGGTAAATCTGGCACTATGAAGAACAGAGTGGCTGGTGTTAAGAACGATGGTCAATATTGGTCTTTAGGCTCTGGATATTCAACCGATAAATACGGAATCAGTATTAATTACATGCAGGGCAAACGTGCTGGTAACTTGGTTGAGTTAAAAGACGCTGATGGTAAGGAGCTAAATGTTGGGAACGATGAAGTGAAGGTTCTCTTCTCCGACACCGAGTATAATAAATTTGAGGCTGTTTCAATTGGCGCGGATTATCAAGTGATGCCGGGGTTTATGCCTTATGTTGAAGTGGCAAGGTTTAAATTTAAAGAGAACAATAACTTTGGGGCTAACGCAAAATTCAATAAAGGTAATGTATTCTTGGCTGGAACTAAGATCAAATTCTAGTACATAAAAAAACATGTTATCGTGTGTAGATTACCTGCTGTGTTCTTTCTCGGATGAATGCGGCGGTTTTCTACATCAATTTTGTGAGGATACTCACGTCATCAAAAACTTAGTGCAGATTGCTGAAATAGAATTCCCTGTAAGTTATTTATACGAAGAGTGCAGGAGCCAAGAAATGCTGGAGGAGGCAAATGCATATTTCAACAGTGTTTTGCAAGAAAAATTCAGAGCAAGGGGAGTAAAAAACGAAAGGCATGAAGCTCAACCTCCGGCTTGGATAAGTGAGGAAATAGCATTATCAATAATTGATAAATTTTCTACTACCAATTTCACTGCAGAAAGATTGCCTCTTCTGCAAGAGTATGAATGTGCAGCAATATTAGGTTCAACAGCTCCTAATATGGAAGAACGGATGAAGTATTTAGTTTATCTTCTTGATGACATGGATGTTAAGATATCGCATCTTTTTTTGTTAACAGGAACAAGGGAGGTGGACCCTAGTAAATATTATGATGGTTCTTTTGAGTATATTGAATCAGTTAAGGAAAAATACGGAGTTCGTGTGGTGTCAGAAAAAGAACTGATGCAAGATGTACATGACAGGATCTGTAAGCAAAATGCAATATGTGGAGAAATTGACTTTAACTTGATATTTGCACTAAAGGATTCAGGGAGAGCCACCACAATTGACACCTTGATGGAGTTTACCAAGTATCATCAAAAATACCATTGTGTAAACACGCTTTACATATCTGTTGCCCCATTTATAGTTTACCAAAACGAGATAATAGCTGAATTTTCAAATAATTACTATAAGCATAACTACGAAACTGTCGGGGGCAAAATTGATTTGAATGTTATATTCAGTAAACAAAAAATCGCCCATTATCTGGTAATGACTTTTGCAGAAGCTTTTTATGCTGCGCAACAAAGAATAACATGAGATATGGCAAATAAATTTACAGACAAACACGAAGAGCTGTAATTCCCGATGACTTGACAATTTGAAGTCGCCGCATTTTATATTTCGTTGCGTACTTTTATGCGCTTCTTGTACTTCCACTTTTTTCAAGGTATCTGTGATCGATAAAATTTTCCAATGCTTATTCGCTATGCATATCGATAATTACTTGCAAGAACCATTCATGTGCATTATATATTGGTGAATGCGCTTGTTGAATGTTCTCTTTATATTTCAACAGTTGGTTTTTAATAGCACTTAAGATGGTCGCTTTTATTGTTGCTAAACCCAACTATCAGGATATGTAGAGTGCGACTGAGTGCGGCAAAATACAATATAGTTGATTGAAGTATGTTTGAAAATCCATGGGATACCAGAAGTCAGGAAGAGAAAGGCAGCTCCCGTCAACAAGAACGCGAAAGAATTCTAAAATTTTTAAGGTCTATGGGATACCGTGGAAATAATTCACCACAAAACGGTAGTATTTTAAAGTTGGTATACCTAATTCTTGCTGTAATTGTAGTGATGTGGTTGTTGACAGGATTTTTTACGGTTGATACGGACGAAGAAGGTATTGTAATGAGGTTTGGAAAATATAATAGGTACGCAATGCCGGGGCTGAATTATAAATTACCTGATCCTATTGAAACTGTGGAAAAAATCAGTGTCACCAGGATTAAAAGGGATGTAATAGGAAAGATAACAAATCCCATCGCACAGCATTCTAAAATTAAACATTTAGATAAAGATGGAACTAAGCAGTCAGAAGCTGATTTAAGTTACCCAAAAGAAAGCCAAATGTTAACGGGCGACGAAAATATAATTGACATGCACTTTTATGTTCAATGGAGGATAGGGAGTGCCCAAAATTATCTTTTTAACATAAAAGATAATCAGGGGGATAATATCGTTAGAAATACCGCAGAAAGTGTTATGAGGCAGGTGATAGGTGAGGTTACCATATCGGAAGCATTATCCGAGAGAAGATTGGGGATAGAACAAAAGGTGAAAAAAGAGTTGCAAGAAATTCTTAACTCGTACAATTCTGGTATTGAAATCATAAGTGTTGGTATCTTATACAGCTATGTTGGCCCGGAAGTAAGAGACGCTTACCGTGATGTGCAATCTGCTAAGGCTGATAGAGAGAGGTTTATAAATCAGGCACAAGCATATAGCAATGAGATTATCCCAAAAGCAAAAGGTGAAGCAAGAGCCATAATAGAAAGTGCACTGGGGTATAAAGAGTCTGAAATAGCTAAAGCAGAAGGTGATGCACAGAAGTTTGATGAAGTGTATAAGGCGTATTCAGCTAATAAAGATATAACTAAGAAAAGGATGTACTTAGATACGATGGACAAGATATATGGTAGCACGAATAAAGTTGTGATTGATAAAGATATAGCAAAAGGTGTGCTGCCTTATCTGCCGCTTGATAAGATACAAAACAAACAAAATTGAGGTTAATTATGAAGATGAAAAATATATTTCTAATTGGCTTGGTGGTTGTTGTGATTTTTGTGGGGAACTCTTTATACGTGTTGGATCAAAGAGAAACTGCCATCATCATCCAATTTGGTAAAGTGGTTGGGGAAGAGCTTGAACCTGGTTTGAAATTCAAATTACCAATTATTCAAAACGTTAGGTTCTTTGATAAGAGAATACAAAACCTATCGTTTAATATGAGTGATAATAGTGAAGTAGTTGCCCTTGACCAGAAAACGATGAAAGTGGATGCTTATGCAAAATACAAAATCATTGATCCTAAAAAGTTTTATGAAACTGCACAAGATGAGATGAAATTTAAGGCCAGGCTTGAGTCTATCGTTGAATCTGGAATTAGGGAAGTTATGGGGCAGGTGAAATTTAAAGATATTTTAGGCGTTAAAAGGGCTGAAATACGTGAAAATGTTGTTAAATTAGTAAACGAGGATTCGAAAAAATTTGGGGTGGATGTGATTGACGTTAGGTTGATCAGGGTGAACTTACCAGACAAAACCAGAAATGCGGTTTACGAAAGAATGCGTACCGAAAGGGAAAAAGAAGCAAAGGAGATTCGTGCCATTGGTAATCAGGAAAGCGAAATAATTAAGGCAACTTCTGATAAGGAAAGGGCTGTGATTATTGCGGAGTCCAAAAAGCAGGCTGAGATAATTAAGGGGCATGGAGATGCAACCGCAATCAATATATATGCAAATGCCTATAATAAGGACAAGGATTTTTATGAATATTACAAATCTTTAGAAGTATATAAAAATTCTTTTGGGGAAAACTCGTCGTTAGTTGTGTCGTCTGAAAATAAGTTTCTGCGATACTTTAATAATCAATAAAAAGAAATGGTCCAATGGAAAGGATTCAAGTAGGCGTTTTGTTTGGTGGTAAATCTGCTGAACATGAAGTTTCTATTGTTTCTGCTTCGTCGATTATTAAAAATTTGAATTCGCAAAAATATGATATAACACCAATTTATATTGATGTTCATGGAAAGTGGCACTATTTGGAATTGATTGCTGTACAAGATCTGTCCAACGTGGTACGTGAAGTTAGAATGATTAAGGGGCGTATTTTGGAAAACAAGTGTGATATCGCGATCAGTTCTAATATTGGCAATCCCGATAAAAGACTAGATGTGATATTCCCTATCATACACGGCACTTTAGGCGAGGATGGCGCAGTCCAAGGGGTTTTTGAGCTATTGAATATACCTTATGTTGGATCAAATGTTCTGAGCTCTGCAATTACTATGGATAAGGAAATAACAAAAAAACTTCTCCAACAACATGGCATTAGTATGACGCCGTTTATTAGCATCAAAGAACACGAATATACGCCGTCAAATCAAGATGAAATTATAAAAAGAATATTCTCCGGGGTTAGCTTCCCTATGTTTGTAAAACCTGCTAATTGTGGGTCAAGCATTGGCATCAATAAAGTGAAAAATGAAGCTGAACTAAAAGGTGCAATCTCTGATGCATTCAAGTATGATCAAAAAATTCTGGTAGAACAAGGTGTCGCTGCCAGGGAAATTGAAGTTTCGGTACTTGAAAACATTGAGGATTACAGCACTCCGATCGTAAGCCATCCTGCAGAACTAATTCCAAACGATGAATTCTATAGCTATAAAGCAAAGTACATAATGGAGAATGGAGCCAGATTTGAAATTCCAGCCAATCTGCCCGCAAGCACTGCTGATTTAATCAGAAAGACTGCAGGAGAAGTGTTTAAAATTTTAGAGTGTAACTGTTTGGCTAGGGTTGATTTTTTTCTGGAGCAAGGTACCGACAGAGTGTTTTTTAACGAAATAAATACGTTGCCGGGATTTACAGAGATCAGTCTGTACCCCAAGTTATTGGGGCATTACGGGATTGGATATTCTAAGTTGCTTGATATGCTAATTGACCTGGCGCAAAACAAGCATAAGACCAGACAAAATAAAATTACAAATTCTGTTGAAATACTAAGCACAATCCAGCAGCTAAAATAACTTTTACCAGGAGCCACATGGAGTTACTTGACATATTAAATTATTTTGTTGCGTGCTATTTTGGTTTGATGTTGGGAAATTTTGCTACATCATTTTATTTCAGAATCCCAAAAAACATCCCTCTGTTGGGATTTAATTACTTCACCTCAACACCCCCTCATTGTTCATATTGCAACCATCTACTCAAACTCAAGGAGTTTGCCCCTATAATTGGCTACTGGTTGTGCAAAGGCAGGTGCAATTATTGTGGGGCGAAAATTGATGCAAACTACTTTGTGATAGAAGTATTTGCACTATTTTTATCATTGTTCTGTTACTTTCATTTTTATTTTTTGGATTGGTATCTAATTTTTATATTGTTTGGCATATCATCCCTAATTATATCGATGCTATTTTCTAAACTCCAAAAAATTGATATGAAGTTCATGCTCTTTATCTTATTCTTAGGCATTATTTATAGTACATTAATCAATTTAACTATTTATAATTGGGTTTTTAAGGCGTCTATTAGCTCCGTCATTGCGACGTTTTTGATGCATGCCAGGTATAAGTATCATTTTAGTAGTAAATATTACGATATATGCAAAATTTTGTTCACAGCTTTGATTTGGTTTGATTTAAATTCAATGATACCTTATGCTCTATTTATATTGGCGAATTATGCCTTGTTGCGGAGGTATAACTTTTCTTTCTCCAAACATGTGCACAATTATAGTTATTTTATCATGTTTTTGTTTAGTATCATTAATCATTTAGTCGTAGTATGAGGGCAATATCTGATATCGAGCTTGAAGAGGATAAATCTTATTACGATGGGTCTCTTGACTGGTATTTTAGCAAGTATGTTAAGGATTACACATACGTTAGGTATCTGTTTATAGTTGTGGTTATTTTTACTGTAGCTGCACTGTTAATTTATAAAACCTCACTGCTTACGGATGATATAAAAAAGTATCCATTTCCAATTTATTTTGAGGACGAGGTTAATTATGTTGCCAACATAAAAGGGATAGGCGATGAGGGTGAAAATGTTAATATTTCTCTTGCGAAATACATAATAGCACGATACGTCAAAAAGGTGGAGGAATTTGATGAAAACAGTAGTGACCCCAAGAATTTGGAAAAAAGACTGACTTTCATAAAAACCTTATCATCACTTAAGGTTTTTCAGCAGTACTTCCATAATGGGAGTGTTGCAAGATGGAATAAAGAAAGGTATAGTGGAGTGGATTACAGAATAAAGAAGAGAAAAATGTCATCAGCGCATCAAATAATAATGGTATGTTTGGATCAATTGGTTGGTAGTGAGCATCAATATCGCAAATTTAAGGAGCTGTTTAATTTTGGGGCAGTAGAGCAAGAGCTGAAGGGAATTGAATCTCCTGCTAATTATAAGGGATATGGTGTTTTACGTTTATTTAAATGCTTGTTGTTACAGTTTATGGAAGATTTGTCAGATCGTGAACTAGAAAGATATTTGAGTGACAGTGTTGCAGCCAAGTGGTTTTGTGATTTTGATTTAACCGAAGCCACACCTGATTATAGCGTTTTTAGTAGAATCCGCTCAAAGATAGGAACAAATTTGTTATCAAAAATCTTTGCCATTTTTAGAGATCAACTAAAATCTCAAGGATATATGAGCGAGGTATTTACTTTTGTTGATGCAAGTCACTTGATCTCCAAAGCTAATTTATGGGAAGAGCGGGATGAAGCCAGAAAACAAAAATATGAAAAACTTAACAACGAAGTCTTGCCTAAAGTCGCACATGATAAACAAGCCAAAATAGGGTGCAAGGGTGGTAGTAAATTTTGGTATGGCTATAAGAAAAACATGTAAGCGTAGATATTCAATCCGGAATGATCAACAAGGTTGCTATAACGCCTGCTAATGTTACCGATGCAAAGGGAGTTGCGCATGTTTTACCAAATAGTGGAGCAGTTTATGCTGACAAAGGGTATTGTGTTGCACCAGCAAAGAATGCAGCTAAAAGCAGAGGTATTCATTTTTGCGCCATCAAGAAAAACAATATGAAGCAAAAGAATTTTGACCTTGATCGATACTATACTTCCATAAGGGCTCCGTTTGAGAGGGTGTTTTCTCAAGATAATAAACGATTGCGATACATAGGAATTGCCAAAAATCAGTTTGCTGAATTTATGAATGCTATCTGCTTTAATTTAAAACGTTTAACGGTTCTTACTGCCTAAGCTCATAAAATCACGCTTCGCAGAATCAATAAAAAGCTAAAAATTACCATATCCCACCTCAAAGAAA